>JBOGWH010000027.1:0-3340 GCA_050692975.1 Actinomycetota bacterium
GCCCGCCGGTGACGTATCTTTGGTGAACGCCACCGGAACGCCGGTCAAGAGCCTGCAGCGGTACCCGGGCAAGCTATCGGAGCCGGTCAAGACCTCTCTCGACGTGGCAGTGCAGCAGGCGGTCGAAGCGGTCCTGGCCACCGTCCCACAGCCCGCCGCCATAGTGGTCCTGGATTCAGCCACGGGGGAAGTACGCGCCTCCGCCACGCGCCCGGTGTCCGAGTTCAACCGGGCGATCGGGGGCCGCTATCCCCCGGGCTCGACGTTCAAAGTCGTCACCGCGGCGGCGGCTCTCGGCAACGGCATGAAAGTAACCGACAAGATCGACTGTCCGCCCGAAATCGAAATTAACGGCCGCAAGTTCCGCAATTTCGAGGGCCTGGGTCTCGGCATGATCACGTTTGCCGATGCCTTCGTAAACTCCTGCAATACCGCATTCGCAAGCATCGCCTCGAAGCTGCCGGAGAAGGTGCTCATCGATGCCGCCGGATGGTTCGGTTTCGAAAGGGATTACTCGGTCGGGCTCAGGACCCCCAAGGCCGCATTCCCCGAGCCGAAAGATGCCACAGAACGGGCGGCCGCAGCCATCGGGCAGGCCCGGGTCCAGGCCAGCCCCCTTCACATGGCGTCGGTCGCGGCCGCCGTGGCAAGCGGCTCGTGGAAGCCGCCCCGCCTGGTCCTTACTCCCACCCCCGAACAGCTTGCGGCGGTACCGCAGGGCCCGGATCCATCGGTCATCAAGACCCTTCAGGACCTGATGCGTCAGGTGGTCGTTAAAGGAACCGGAGTGCGAGCAAACCTGCCGGGAGCGCCGGTGTCGGGCAAGACAGGTACTGCGGAATTCGGCAAGGACGTGCCGCCCAAGACCCATGCCTGGTTCATAGGGTTCCGCGGCCCCTACGCCTTCGCGGTCCTGGTGGAGGGCGGGGGCGTCGGAGGAGAGGTGGCCGCTCCCCTGGCAGGCGCCCTGCTTGCGGCGCTGCCCCAGAGCTGATCGCTTTGGTGTTACCGGACGATTTTGGGAGGTGACAGAGGCCATTTCGCTTGCGGTTGAATGATTCGAAAAAGGAAGACCGAGATTAAAGAGCTGCCGAGCGCTGGAAATAGAATCGCAAAGGCCAGCTTCTGGACCACTAGGGCGCTACTTGTACAAATCCTCAGCCGTAAAAGCCAGGGCCTCGGATGGTGCGATGTCTCGTATCTTGTCACGAGCGAAAAGCGCCAAGGTGGTCTCCGGGGCTCTATTCGGCAAGGCTTCCACGGCGCGGCGCAAGCGGTTCAGCTCGTCTCTTCCGGCTGATCGCGACCACTTCGCGCTTCCGGCAAGAACAACTTTCTTCCGCTCAATGCCAACGATGTCAATTTCCACCGAATTGTCCCGGCTCCACCACCGACCAATCGATGTTGGGCGGCATGGCAGCTGTTGCATGGCCGCCTGCCTGCGCACGAACTCGCGGCATATCTGCTCCCAAGGCTCACCCATGTAATCGGACAAACCGGGGACGATTACCCCCTCGACAAGCGGCGTGCCCAGTCCACGTCCTATGTCGGCGCGGCTGCGGTAGATGAAACGAAACCAAAAATTCAAGAAGTTGTCCCCTATCCGGTACGCGGCGCGGCGAGTCTTGGAGGGGTTTTCGGTGACCGGCGTCTCGCGCTCTACCAGGCCGAGCCGCAACAGGCGATCGAGCTGGCGCTGTATGTCGATGTCGGCAAACCGCTTGATTGCCCCGTAGGTCCTGTTCCCGGTTGCTATCGCGTGCATTATCCGGAAGTATCCGGACCCTTCGGGAAGCTCGCCTGAAAGCACAAACTCACCTTCCTCGACCAGCGGTGAGGCCGGGTCCGCGAACAAGCGCCCCAGGTTGGCCCGATAGCCCAAGTCGTCGCGCCATCGCGACAGATAACTGGGCATGCCTCCCATCACTGCATAGGCGAGGGCCTGGTCGGCCGGCTTCAATCCCGGCATGAACAGCGCGGCGTCCCGGTAGTCAAAGGGCTGAAGTTGCAACCTGAGGTCGAGCCTGCCGAACAGCGGCGCCCGTTCGACCTGAAGCCTCTCCATTACTGCGTGCGCGGATCCGCAAATGACGAGCATGAGATTGGATTGGCGCCCCTGTTGGTCCCAGAAGCGCTGGATTATCGAAGGGAGCGCAGGCTCAGCTTCCGCCAGGTAGGGGAACTCGTCCAGGACCACAACCAGGGGCTCCTGCGCCGCCTGCCGGCCGATGTAGTCCAGGGCGCTCGTCCAGTCTGGAAAATCTCCGAGCGCCAGAAGATCCGATCCGGCGGGGCGAAGCGCCGCACGGGTTGCGTCGGCAAAACCCTTTAGCTCTGCTGCAGATGACTGCTGGGTCGCCCCGTAGAAAATCGATCGTTTACCTTCGACGAATTTACCAAGCAACCTGGTCTTACCGGTCCGGCGCCTTCCCCAAACAAGAGCGAGCCTTGCACCCGGCTCTTCCCACGCCCGATTGAGGCTGGCAAGCTCGTTAATACGAGCGATAAACTTGTCTACCATACAAGTAGTATGGCATACTGGTTAGTCCAGGGGCCCACAGTTCGCTTGCCCCTTCCGGCCACATCGTAAGGGCCCTCGCCGGGCAAGAACGGAGCCGTTTTTCGCCGAAGACGGGGAGCTGCCTGCATCATGATGTAGTAATCCCACTGGGAACCCCCATCACGGGAGATGATGTCCGGGCGCTCGAAACTAGCGAAATCTAGGCCGCTGCCGGGGCCTCGGGAGGTGCGGGCGGCAGGTCGAGGGGAGCCGGAGGGCTCTTTAGCCTGTCCCGCCAGGCATTGAAGAAGACGACCGCTCCACCGAGGCTGAACAGCGCGGACAGGAAGAGCACCACGGCTCCGATGATCGGAATCGCCTCCAGGACAGCTAGGACCGCCTTAGACTTCTTCGCCGGTTTCCCCGGGATGGAGGCTGTTGAATAGATCTCGACATGTCAAAGCCCGGCTCGCCCCTGCGAGGTATCCTTGCAGGGTGCCGAAAGAATAATTTTTAGTCAAATCAAGAGAGCCCGTGGGGTTTGGCGCTGGTGGCCGTTGATATAGCTGGCGCACCAGGGATGTCCATGCGTAGTCGGTTCGCCGGCTAGGCCATCGGGGAATGGGGGGACGATCTTTTGAAAATTCGCAAGTCCGCCGCAGTCGCGTCCGTGCTGATTGCGTCTTTGGTTGCACAAGTCGGCGCAGTTCAGGCTGCCGACAAGGCAGTAGCGCCGCAAGTAAAACGGCCCGTCCCCCCGATCATCTCGGCCGCTACAGCGGCGGATCCTGAGCCGGCAAAAGGGAAATTTACCCTTCCCGGAACCGATAAGGCACTGGT
>JBOGWH010000028.1:0-5895 GCA_050692975.1 Actinomycetota bacterium
CCTGCGGCGTAAGGGCCCGCAGGTTGGTCCTTTCCAGCAGCGTCACCCTGGGATCGTTGCGCAGCGACCAGTCGAACTGCCCGTACCCGACATCCACCGCTACAACCTCGGATGCACCCGCCTTGAGCAGGCAGTCGGTGAATCCGCCCGATCCCGCTCCGGCGTCCAGGCACCTCATTTTGCCGGGATCGACATTTAGGTCTTCGAGAGCTCCGGCAAGCTTGTCCCCGCCCCGTGAGACGAATGCCCTCGTGCGGGCGATGGTGAGTTCAACCCCGGCAGAAACCATCGAGGCGGCTGAGGTTGCGGTGGCTCCGTCGACGAGCACCGACCCCCGGGAGATTGCTTCGGCGGCAAGGTCGAGATTGCCGAAAAAACCCCGCCTCACCAATTCACGGTCCAGCCTTCGCCGGGCCTTGGCCACTAAGTGGTGAGCCTAGTCCGACTCTTGCAGGTCCTCGGTGGTGTCGACTTCAGCAAGCCGATGTTCGAGCCGGTCGATCAGCTCCTCCACCGCGGCGGCCCGCTCTGCAGCCGCGACCCTGCTCAAGCGCTGCATCTCTGTTTCGAGGTCGATCTCTTCCATGCGTCGCATTCTATCCTTGAGCGATCACCGCGCAGCGGCAAGCAGCGGGTAGGGATTAACTGCTCTTCCCCCTCCCGGGTGCCATTCAAAATGCACATGGCAAGGGCCGCCGCGGGCATTGCCGCTATTGCCGTTGTACCCGATCAAATCACCGGCCTTGACCGGGGATCCCCCGCGGATGCCGGGGGCGTAGCGCTTCAGATGAGCATAGAAGAAGACATCTCCGTTGGCGGCCCGAATGTATGCCATAATTCCGCCGTTTCCTCCGGAATGCAGGTTCTGCACGCTGCCGGCGGTTACCGCTCTCACCGCGGCCCCGCAGGGCGCCAGCCTCATAGCCCTAATCCCAAAGCTTTCCCGGGGTCTACCTTTTGTCCGGCGAGAAGGAAGTCAAGGCTGTGGTGATCCAAGTTTTCCGCAAGACACCTTCTTCGATAGCAAACTTCGTCTGATCAACCAAATTTACGGAGAGAATTTCTCCGTTTCTTTGGGCTTCAATTGCACCCCCATAGCCATCCGTTTTGGAGAACGACAAGTCGGAGCACCGAGTGGTCCCCGATCTCCTGGAGTATCCGCAGAATTGAGTGGTTTCAACCCCACTACGTTCGCTCAGGTGCTGGCGCATTAATCCGACCGACTCTTGCTGTAGGGCCAGGGTTGGATAAAGCCGGGATGGCAAGCAGCACGTTGCTCCAGTGAGTGGCAACGCTGAACTCGAGGGAGGCATTACCTTTTCCTGAATTGCTTCGAGCGTCCAATGTTGTCCCGCATCTCGGGTGTAAAAGAGGTTCGCCGGAATCATGTGCATCAGCCCAAACTCTGTACCCAGAAAAAGTGCCGCACCGTACTTGGAGTCAAGAAAATCCAGCCTGGCGTTCCACCCTTCGTAGATGTTTTCGTGAAGATCAGTTTGGAGATTCCATGTCTCGCCACCGTCGATTGTCGAAGCGATTCCGTCTGCTCCCGCCACCCACCCATGAGACGAGTCGGGAAAGCGAACGTCATCCACGTCTAGGTGCGCGGACGTTTCACTGAGGCTTCGCCCCCCATCTTCGGTTCGTAAGAGGACCCCTTCAGTGGTCGACACGAAACCCTTTTGGTTATCGAGGAAAGCCAGCCGACAGATATCCGACCTTGAGGAAACGAGGTCCCAGGTTCTTAAGTCCGCCAAGTTGGCTCGATGAATGCCGTGCGCCGAGACGATCGTAATCTCCGAATCCTTCGTGAACTGAACATCCCGCAATTGGGCCTGAAGGGCCACTGCCGTCCAGTCCTCACTTTTCGTTTCTCTTGCGGCAAGCACGGAAAGAGACTCTCGGAAGTTCGATGCTGGGGTCAGTTTTAAGGCTGAAAACGCGACTTCACCCAATCTAGTCGATCGCACGGAGGCGTACCCAAAGGCGGGCTCACATTTCCCTTCTGTCGGCTCGTTGAATCTGGTAGGGGACTTCTGCATCAGCCCCCAGCCGACGGTATTAGCGTCCGGGCGCCCTTTGTCTGAAGGCCCTTGCACGCAGCCGAGGGCTGCCACAGCGAGCAGAAGGCAAAAGACTGAAAGCCGAGTCACGCGTGCATTCTCTCCGCTTCTCGAGTCTGGAGTGGTTTTTGTCAGGAGGCTAATTCCAAGCTAAGAGGGTCCGGGCCGGGGCCAGTCGCACGATACGAACCGTAAACAGCTTCGCAAAAACGCCGATACTCCTTAGCGGTGTTTCTCGAAACGCTCTGGTCACCCACAGTTCATGACCGCGTCACGGGCAGGAAACCTCCTCGCCCCAACATGAGGGCTCAACCATAAACAGGAGGAGCCGATGCTTTTCAACGTTCGTGTTTCCCTTCCCGATCGCCCCGGCACGCTCGGCGCGCTCGCCACCGCAATGGGCAGGGGTGGAGCAAACATTCTCACGCTGGAGGTCGTTGAAAGGCAGGACGGCTATGCAGTCGACGACATGAGCGTGGAAGCCCCCGCCGGGATGCAGGACGCTCTTCGGAGGGCGGCGGAGGAAGTCCCGAGCCTTGTCGTAGAGGAAGTCCGGCCGGCCGACGCCTTTAGAGAAGCCCTCACCCCCATGGAGCTGGCGGCCCGGCTTGCAGAATCACCCGCCGGCGCCATGACCCTGCTTGTCGAGCATCTTGCCGATGCCCTATGGGCGAGCTGGGCCATGGCCATCGATTCGGGGACCCGGGGACTGGTGGTGATCGCATCCAGCATCGGGGCTCCCCCCTTGGAGGACATGAGGACGCCGTGGCTTCCCCTGGACTCCGCGCGGCGACTTGCGCGGGCACCGTGGATGCCGACTCGCTGGCGTACCGGCATCATCTCCCGGGCCGGGGTCCCCTCCATCGAGGCAGCGGCCGCCCCTCTCTATGGACCGCATTCCGCCGTGTTGGTTGCCCGCAAGCGAGGCCCCCGCTTTCGGGGGGCCGAGATCATGCAACTGGGTGCACTTTCCCGGATCGCCGCGGCGGGCCATTCGAACATCTCGGTCGGAGAGGCGATGAGCTCTCCGGCATGACGGGATCCTGAGGGCGAGGGCGACGGGACCTGTAGTGCAGCCGCGCATTAAAAGGGCGCGCATGTAGCGGAAACCTCAAGCCACTTTGAGGGCTTGCCCTCATTGCTGGCCTCCTGACATATCGGATGTCAGAATTAAACTACACGCGTGTAATTTATGCGGGGCTATACTAGGATACGAAACCGCCCCCTCGACTACCCGGCGTTTTCAAGGCTTTACAATTGTCCCGGTGAGGGCCGGGCAACAGGAGGTCAGCGTGCTGGTGGCCGACGGGGAAGCGATCTTCGGCGACGCTCTGGCGGGGGCGCTCAAGCATCTTCCGGGATTTAAGGTTGTGGGTTCGCAGCCGGTCTCGGGCCTCGTGGCCGTGGAAGAAGTTTCGGTTCACACCCCCGACGTAGCTCTTCTCGACTACTGGCTAAGAGACATGGAGGGCCCAGCCTCCACAGTTGCGATCGCCGCCCGATCCCCCTCAACCAGGGTGTTGCTTTTGTCCTGGTTCTATGGACCCCGTGAAATCGCCTTCGCCATGGCGGCCGGCGCGGCGGGGTTCCTGCCCAAGAGCCTGAGTCTGGATGAGGTGGCCTCGGCCGTGCGGGCCGCGGCCGCCGGACGGACCCACCTGATTCCCGGGCCTCTAAAGGAGCTCGCGGCCAACCCCAAACCCGCGGACCGCGAGGCCGCGGAGGTATGGCAGCGTATCCGCATCCTTACGAAGAGGGAAATCGAAGTGCTCGCTCTGCTTGGCCGGGAAATCTCAATCCAGGACATCAGCCGGCAGCTGGGCATCAGCGTGGCTACGGCACGCCGCCACGTTCACCATATTTTGAGAAAGACCCGGACGAGCTCGCAGTTCGAGGCGGTAGCCTTTGCCCGCCACTACGGAATCTTGTTTCGATGAGAAGCGCCGCCGCCTCGTTGCGGCCGACCAGAAGATATTGAGCGGATGAAACGCAGAGTTTCCCAGGTGTCCGTGCTGGTAAGCGGCCCCCAGCTCCTCTTTGCCCAGTCGGTGGCTGCCGTGCTGCGCGCGCAGTACGGAATGAATGTTCTGGACGTACATCCCGGATCCGCAGCAGGAGTGGCTGCGGCGGCTTCAGAATTTCTTCCCGACGTCGTGGTTTCCGAAGCGTGGATGTCCGATCTGCAGGGCGCTGACGCGGTGGCGGCCATCAAGCGAGCGGTCCCGGAATCCAGAATCATCCTGCTCTCAGGCGCGCACCGCCCCGACCAGATCCGCCGGGCCATCGCCGCCGGCGCCGATGGATTCCTTCCCAAGTCGATCAAAGTCGACGTTCTGGCCGAGGGAATTCATCGGGCCCAGGGAGGGGAGTCCCCGGTGTTCGGACGTGAACTGGACAATCTGGTTGCGATGATCAGCTTTCGGCGCACCAAGTCGCAGGAGGCCCTCGATCGCCTCGGAGGGTTAACCAAGCGTGAGCGAAGCGTGCTGTCTTGGCTGGGGACGGGAGCGGCGACAGACGCCATAGCCGAGGGATTGTTCATTTCTCCCACCACAGTCAAAAATCACATCAAGCATCTGCTGGCAAAGACCGGAGCCGGTTCCCGCGAGGAGCTGGTGGCGCTGGCCCGGCTTGCCGGCATGATCAGACCCCCCCCGACCACCCAGGATTTTCCAATAAGGGGCGGTAGCCACCTTGACCCGCCAAAATGACCCTGACGGTGCATGCCCTCAAGCGAAAAATGACCCTGATTGTGTATTGCCGCCGGCTCCTGCGGGTGCTTCACTTGAGTCAGGAAGCGAACGCCCACCACTCGGAGGTAGAGAAATGAAAGCAAACATCAAGGTGACCGCCTTCGCCGCAGCGGCGGTGCTGATGCTCGCCGGCGGGCTTGCCTGGGCATGCACCGAGGCCGCCGGAATTTCGCTGGGTAGCAACTCGGGCCCCGCGGGCACCGCCGTGACCATCCAAGGATCCAACTTCGCCCCCGGACCGGTGGAAATCCGCTGGAACAACTCAAAGGGCCAGGTTCTCGGCACCGCCCAGGGCCCCGACTTCAGCACCCAGATCACTCCCCCGGCCGGCTCCGCAACAGATGTGTACTACGTGGTTGCCATCCAAAAGGGCCAGGGAGGCACCTTCAAGGCCACCGAGACCTTTGAGGTCGTCGGAGCGAGCGGGGCACCCGCCGTATCGAGTTCTACGGATCTGTGGAGCGGCTTCTCCGAAGCCTCCGTCGCCGTGGACGCTACCCCGGCGCCCGAGGGCGCCAGCGGATCGGCTATGGCCGGCTTCGGCCTGGCCGGCTTCGGTGCAGTTGTTCTGGCCGGCGGCCTTGTCGCCACCGCGGCAACCCGCCGGCGCTCGCATTCCAGGTAGTCAACCACCCCGGCGCCGCTTGTAGCGGCGCCGGATCTTGCCGCTGAAATCTCTAGGGGAAAAGGGGATCTATGGATACGCCACACGGCCGAGTGCTGGTCCCCAAGCCGCGCAGGGCTAAGGGATTCGCGCACTGGGCTTGCGCCGGCTTAATCGCGGCGACCTGCCTTGTCCTGGTTAGTCACGAACTGGGTGCGGCCCCCGGAGACCTCGATCAGTCGTGGGGCACGGGTGGGAAAGTTCTGAATGAGAACTTTGGCCAGTTCTCAGAGTTGGTTGTGCAGCCTGACGGAAGGACGGTTGCAGGCGGCAAAGGAAGCGGCAACAAACTTGTCATGACCCGATACTTGACCGACGGACGCCTCGATCCTAGTTTCGGTGCTGGGGGAAAGGTGGAGGAGGTCAACATTCCCCCCGGAATCCCTTACTTGATTCCCGATGGAAAGATTCTCGT
>JBOGWH010000029.1:0-1105 GCA_050692975.1 Actinomycetota bacterium
CGGGGGACGATCTTTTGAAAATTCGCAAGACAACCTCAATCGCTTCCGTCTTGATTTTCTCTCTGGTTGCACAAGTCGGCGCAGTTCAGGCCGCCGACAAGGCAGTAGCGCCGGAGATAAAACGGCCCGTCCCCCCGATCGTATCGGCCGCCACAGCGGCGGATCCTGAGCCGGCAAAAGGGAAATTCACCCTTCCCGGAACCGATAAGGCACTGGTACCCAACAAAGATCTCAGCAACCTGTCTGCGAAGACCTCCCAACCCAAGGCGCTGCCTGCATTTAAAGCTCCAGAGCCCAAGGCCGATGAAAAGGCGTCTCACTTCGTCGAGGGCAAAAGCAAAGAACTGCCCGGTGAAAGAAAGCCCAACGCGAAGATCTTTGCCAACCCCGACGGCACGAAAACCGCCAAGGTCTATGGTTCGCCGGTTCATTTCAAAGATCCCCAGGGCAACTACAGCGAAATCGACCCCAAGATCATCCCCGACTCCGCAGGCTTCAAGAACGCCGCGGGGCCGTTTACGGTTCGTTTTGCCACCAACGCGTCTTCGCCGCAGCTGGCCAGCATTGAAGCAGATGGCCACAAGGTCACCATGGCCCTGCAGGATGCTTTAAATACGCCTGGAGCCGCCGTCGGGCAAGAAATCACCTATCCGCAAGTACGCCCCGGGGTTGATTTGACCTACCGAGTCGGCAAGTCGCAGGTAAAAGAAACCCTCGTGCTGCACCGGGCACCCACCCCCGCAGGGTCGCAATTTACCTTCAGCCTCGATCCCGGTGGGCTTGCCCCAAGACAGGAAAGCGACGGGGCCGTCGGGTTGTACGCACAGGCCGAGCGCCCGGTACTGATCATCCCGCCGGCAAGTGTGTGGGATTCAAGCGTCGACGCCAAATCCAACGAGCCGGCCCACGGCCCCGCATCTATGGCCCTGACCGGCGATGCCCAGGGCGGCTGGAAGATCTCGGTATCGGCAGATCACGCCTGGCTGGCAGACCCGGCACGCAAATATCCGGTTTACCTCGATCCCTCGTTTAACTACTGGGGGGCCCAGCGCTTCGGCGGTGGCCTGGATTCCTATGTGTCCGACGCCTATCCCAACAGCAATTT
>JBOGWH010000030.1:0-8442 GCA_050692975.1 Actinomycetota bacterium
GGGTGCGGCCCCGATCGTCAAAGGGCATCCGATCGAGGAGCCGAAAACGATCGCCACGGCCATCCGCATCGGCAACCCCGCCTCGTGGCAGCCGGCCGTCAAGGCCGCAGCCGACTCGGGCGGCCAGATCCGCGCCGTTACGGACAAGGCGATTCTGGAGGCCTACCGGATTCTGGCCAGGGAGGGACTGTTCTCGGAGCTGGCCTCGGCCGCGTCGGTTGCAGGATTACTCGAACTCGCCGGCGAGGGAGTGCTGGAGAAGGGAAAGAGCGCGGTCTGCATCCTCACCGGCCACGGATTGAAGGACCCGAGCTGGGCCATCGCAGGAGTGCCGCACCCGATGGAGGTCGAACCCGAGATCGACGTGGTCGCCCAGGCGCTGGGCTTTTGAGGTCCTTTGCCCGGCGTTGAGGTACGCGTCCCCGCAACGGTGGCCAACCTGGGACCCGGGTTCGACTGCCTCGGCGTGGCGGTGGGCATTTATTTGAAGGTCTCCTTCGCAGAGGCCACCGAGACCGAGCTTACCGGCAAGGGCCGCATCCGGGAGCTCAAAGAGAGCTTTATACACCGGTCCTTTTCCGCCGCCTTTACCCTGGCCGGCAAGCAGACGCCGCATGTTCGCATCGACGTGGTGGACGACTACGCCTCGGCGAAGGGGCTCGGCGCCAGCGCTTCCGCCATCGTCGCCGGGCTGGCCGGAGCGCAGGCATTCGGCAGCCTGGGCCTCGACGACGGGGAACTGGCCCGGCTGGCGTCGGAGATCGAAGGCCATCCCGACAACGTCCTGCCGGCCCTGTTCGGGGGGCTGGTCCTAAGCCTGCCATCCGAGGGTCCGCCGCGGTGGGTCAGGTTCGAGCCCACCTCCGGGATCTCGCCGGTGATCATGATCGCGGGGCAGATGTTCAAGACCGAGACGGCGCGCAGGGCGCTGCCCGGTGAAGTCTCCCGAGAAGACGCGGTGGCCAACGCCGCTTCGACGGCGGCGCTGCTGGCGATCCTGACCGGCAACCGGCCGTTCGACCATCTGATTGCGGCCGTCGCGGACCGCCTTCATCAGCCCCACCGGCTCCCGCTCATGCCCGAATCCCTCGAGCTGTTCGAGAAACTGACCGCCCGTGGCATCCCAACGGCGCTATCGGGGGCCGGCCCCTCGCTGATAGCTCTGGTGGAGACCCCGGGCCTCGAGGACGCGGCAAACACCGCGAACGAACTTGCTCCAGAGGGTTGGACGGTGCTGACTCCGGGCTGGGACTTGGGCGGAGCACGGGCTAGCCGGGTCTAGGAGGTCTATCCGATGGTGCGGGGGAGCATCGTACTTATCGACGGCGAGCACTATCCCCCGGTGGTGGCGCGGGCGATGGAGGCCCTGAGGGTGCAGGGGACCACCGTCGCTCTCGCGCTGATGGTGGGGGGGACCGAGAAGATCGGCAGCGGCAATTTCGACGTCGGAGTGCCCACCGAGGCGGCCTCGGAGGATCCGGAGAAGGCGCTCGCAGACGCCATCGACCGCACGAGTCCGGCTTCCGTTATCGATCTCTCGGACGAGCCGGTGCTGGGCTACGAGTCCAGATGCCGGCTCGCCAGCGTGGCGTTGTGGAAGGGCATTGTGTACAGGGGGGCCGACTTCGAGTTCTCGCCCCCGCCGCGCCCCAGGCTGGCGACTGCAGCCTCTATAGGAGTTTTCGGAACCGGAAAACGCAGCGGAAAGACGGCAGTCGGGGGGACGGTTGCGCGGGTGCTGCGGGAGTCGGGAGACCGGCCCGTGGTCGTGGCCATGGGGCGGGGCGGCCCGCCCGAACCGGAAGTCTTAAGCGACGAGAACGAATTATCCGCCGATTCCTTGCGGGCCCTGGCGGCTCAGGGCCGCCACGCTTCCAGCGACTACATCGAGGACGCCCTGACGGCCGGCGTACCGACCGTGGGCGCCTGGCGCGCGGGCGGAGGCATGGCGGGGGCCACGGTGTTTCACAACTACGAGGAGGCGATCAAGGCCGCCGGAAATCTTAACCCCGGGATCCTGGTGCTGGAGGGCAGCGGAGCCGCCATCCCGCCGGCCCACTTCGACGCCGGGATCCTTATCGTCGACGCCCGGATCGATCCCGCATTCCTGCGCGGTTATTTTGGGTTATACCGGGTCTTGCTAGCCGATCTGGTTGTGCTTACAATGTGTGAAGAGTATCTGGACGGCGGCCATGTGGCCGAGGTCGAGAAATGTATCCGCAGCAGTACCCTTAACCAGCCCCCGGTAATCCATACCGTCTTTCGCCCTCATCCCCTTCAAGAGATCGAAGGAGAATCGGTATGGCTTGCCACTACCGCAAACAGGCAGGCATCCGACTTGCTTAAATCCCACCTCGAGCGCACCTACGGAGTAACCGTCGCCGCCGCGACGAATGCTCTCAGCGACCGAAGCCGGCTGAAGTCCGATCTCGAGGCCGCCCCGGAGGCCCGGACGCTTCTGGTCGAGCTAAAGGCCGCGGCCGTCGATGTGGCCTCTGGCATTGCTGCGGACCGCGGCATGAAAGTCGTCTTCCTGGACAACCGGCCGGAACCGGTGCGCGGCGGCGACCTGGAGGCCGAGATTCAGAAGGTGGCCGCAGCGGCAAGGGAGCGCCACGCATGAGCCGCCGTGCGGTTGAAGTAAGCGACGGGATCGGCCAGCTCCCTTACTCGAAGGGCCTGATGGCGTCTTCGATGACCGTGTCCGGGCTGCCGCTTTCCGAGACATTCAAAATCGCCCAGAAGATTGAGGACATGCTGCGGCGGGACCAGCGCAAGAGCGTCACCCGGCAACAGTTGCGCGAGATGGCGGTGGCCATGTTGAGGGAGGCGGGAGGTCCTTATGCCGACGTCTATTTGAAGTGGCAGGCGGTTGAGGAACTCGACGCCCCGCTGATCGTTCTGATCGGGGGAGCTACCGGAGTCGGGAAATCTACGGCCGCCACCCAGTTGGCGGCGAGGCTGGGCATCACCCGGGTCATCTCGTCCGACGCAGTCCGCGAGGTCTTGAGGTCGGCTCTTTCTCCGGTCCTGATGCCGGTCCTGCACGTTTCATCGTTTGAGGCGGGATCCCTGCCGATCGAACTGCGGTCGGGAGCGGGCCCGATCGTTGGGGGGTTCATCGAACAGGTGAAAACCGTGTCGGTGGGCATTGAGGCACTGGTGGCGCGTGCGCTAAAGGAAAAGACGGATATCATTATTGAAGGAGCCCATGTGGTTCCCGGTTTCATCGGACAGATCCAGCAGTTTCCCGCCCCGGCAGTCATCGCCCAAATGGTCCTGACAATCGAGTCGGAGGAGCTTCACCGAAATCATTTCCTCGCCCGTGGAGAGCAGGGACCTCGCGGTGGCGGGAAATATTTGGAATCTTTCGATAAAATCAGAGTAATCCAGGATTTCATAGAGAAATCCGCCCTGGAAACCGGCGTTCCGGTCGTCGAAGCATTCGACCTAGATTCCACCCTTCAGGACCTCACCGCGATCATTGTCGACAAGGCCCTCGGGGGAACCAGAGAGAAAGACGCATCAGCGCCTCGACCGCAGGAAACCGAATCCTCAAGCGTTTCTCCCGCAGGAGGGGGCAACAGCAGGGTCAAGAGCTGGCAATTTCTTGGGCGACAAAAAGCATCAAACACCCCGGAGCCTGGGGGACGAACAAAAAAGACGGCTCGAACATGGAGGTGAACTGCTTTTGAGTGAAAGTCAGCGGGACGAACTGGCCGGCAAGAAGGTCGCCGAGCTTCAGTCCATCGCGAGCGACATGGGGATCGCGGCGAAGGGCCGTACCAAGGCCCAGCTTATCGAGTCGATTCTCGGCGGACCCCCGGCGGGCGCGAACGGGGAGCCGGCCAAGACGAGGAGCCCCCGCGCAAGCGCAGTCACCACTCCGGCGGCTCCGGCCGAGGCGGTGAACGGGACGGCGGCGGCGACGTCTGCCGGGACTAATGGTGCAGTCACCGCTCCGGCGCCCGCGCCGGCACCGGGGCCTCGCCAGTACGAGATGCGACCGGACGAGCCCCGGCGAGACTTCCGGGACCGCGATCGCGACCGGGGCGACCGCGAGCGGGGTCGCAGGCGGCGCAGAGGGCGCGATCGGGACCGCGATCGCGGCGACCGTCCCGAGCGGGGGCCCAGGCCGCAGCGCGAGCCCGAGGTCATAGACGAGTCCGAACTCGAGCCGGCCACCGGCATCCTCGATATCCTCCCCGAGGGCTACGGCTTTTTGAGGACGTCGGGTTACCTGCCGGGCCAGGAGGACGTTTACGTCTCGCTGTCCCAGGTCCGGCGCTTTGCGCTTCGTCGCGGCGACGCCGTGGGAGCCCAGGTACGCCGGCCCAAGGAGTCCGAAAAGTACCGAGCCCTGGTCCGCATCGAGAGCATCAACGGCAAGACTCCCGAGGAGATCCAGGACCGGGTCCGCTTCGAGAAGCTGACTCCGCTGTATCCGGAAGAACGCATCCGGATGGAGGTCGAAGACCATCCCGGCGAGATCGCCCAGCGGATCATCGACCTGGTGGCTCCGATCGGGAAAGGCCAGCGAGGCATGATCGTTTCGCCGCCGAAGGCGGGCAAGACCACGATCATGAAGCAGATCGCAAACTCGATCCGCAAGAACGCCCCGGAATGCCACCTGATAGTACTTCTCGTCGATGAGCGGCCGGAGGAAGTTACGGACATGCAGCGTTCGGTGGACGGCGAGATCATTTACTCGACCTTCGACCGGCCCTCCGACGACCACATCCAGGTCACCGAGTTGACGCTCGACCGGGCGAAGCGGATGGTCGAGATGGGCACCGACGTCGTCATTCTCCTCGACGGCATTACCCGGCTATCGCGAGCCTACAACCTGGCAACTCCAGCCTCCGGAAGGATTCTTTCCGGTGGTGTCGACTCGACTGCTCTGTACCCGCCGAAGCGGTTCTTCGGAGCGGCCCGCAACATCGAGGAGGGCGGCAGCCTGACGGTCATCGCCACCGCTTTGGTGGAGACCGGTTCCCGTATGGACGAGGTCATCTTCGAAGAGTTCAAGGGCACCGGCAACTGGGAGCTTCGCCTCGACCGCAGGGCGGCCGAGAAGCGGCTGTTCCCCGCCATAGACATTGAGGCGTCGGGCACCCGGAAGGAAGAGCTGCTGCTCACCAAGGAAGAGCTGGCGCTAGTGTGGAAGCTGCGCCGGGTTCTCCATGCTCTGGAGGGCGTGGCGGGGCTGGAGCTTCTCATCGACAAGATGCGCCAGACCAAGGGGAATCTTCAGTTCCTTATGGACGTCGGCCGCCAGAACACCGGCGACTAATCCCCGGCTCCACCGGGCCCGAACCTTTAGGTTCTGATCAGCCCCGCCGAGCGGGCCATGGCGATGACGTCGACATAAGAATGGGCGCCGGTCTTTTCCAGCATCTTGCGGATGTGGATCCTGACGGTGTCCTGGCTGAGGCCGAGTTTGCGAGCGGCCTCCTTGGGAGCAAGGTTCTCCGCCAGGAGTGCAAGGACTTGAAGTTGCCGTTTGGAGAGCCCCTGGAGCTTTTCCCAGGTTGCCGCAGCGGTGTCGCCGCGTCTGCTGATGGAAAGAAACATCTCCTCCAGTTCCTTTAAGTACACCGGCGACTCCCCGGCATGGGCCCGGCGGACCGCATCGGCCACCTGGGCGACCGTTACGTGCTTGGGCAAAAAGCCCACCGCGCCGGCGTTCAGGCTTTCCTCGATCTCTCTGGCCCCGTGGAACCAGGACAGGATGATGACCTTGAGTTGCGGGTGACGGCCTCTGATCAGCCGAACGGCTGCAGAGCCCTCCATGTCGGGCATCCAGTAATCGACCAGCGCCACGTCGGGACGCAGAGAGCCGACCGTTTCCACCGTATCCAGGCCGCTCGACGGCCTGCTTGCCAGCACCTGGATGTCCGTTTGCTGGGAAAGCACTCCGCCCAGGGCCTCGGCGAACAGCGGCATTGAGTCTGCGACCAGGACGGTTATGGGCCCCTGCTCATGCTTGCTGATGCCGGTCACCAACACTCCCTTGTTCGGCGGAAGGACTTCCGTCCGCTTGGCTGGGTTTTTGCGATTAAGAGCGTATCCGGGAGGGCGCCAAGCGCCGATAACCTAAGATTGGTTAGTGTCGGTCGGGGTTGGAAAAGCAGACCGAGTAGCCAAAAATTGGTTATAGGCGCGTAATTGTTTCTGTGCTCAAATTGATCCGGAAGATGCCTTGCTTTTGGGTCGGCGGGCTTGAGGATGGGGGCCACGGCCGGTAACCAAACGCTGGTTATTGGCAAATTGCAGTCCGGATGTTGCAATGGCCTTCAAGGCAAAGCGGCCGGTTTTCCCGAGAGGGGGCCCGGCCCCGACAGGAGGTTGGACATGAAGCAAAAAGGATTTCTGACAGCAGCACTTGGGGCGGCCGTGGTGGTCGCTGTGGCGGCGGCCGCCTGGGCCTGCACCCCCCAGTCGACTATGACGCTGCTGATCGACAGGACGCCGGCTCGCACCCGCGACACGGCCACAGGGCAAGTGCCGATCGCGAACGCCCAGGTTCAATTGCGCTGGGGCACCAACGACGGACCCGTCGTCGCCTCCGGGAACTCCGACGCCAACGGCGCTTTCGCCCTGGAATTTACCGTCCCCGAAGCTTCCGGGGTGAATTACCTGATTTTGACCTCCGGCGGCCAGCGTCTGAGCGCCGCGCCGATTCTGGTGACCGATCCCGGGTCCGCTCCGGCGGTCCACGGCGGCTCGGGTGACATCTGGTCGGGTTTCAACGCGACCCATGGGGCTGTTGACGCAGACGCCCCGCAGGGCGCTGCGGGCAGCCCGGCGCTTCCGCTGGGTATCGGCCTGCTGGCGGTCGGGGGCATCGCAGCCGCCGGCTCGGCCGTGCTGGTCATCCGCAGGCGGACGGCCGGGCGCTAAAACACTGGTCCCAAGGGCCCTGCCGCTGCCTTTGAGAGCGGCGGCGGGGCCGGCAAGAGCCGGGTAAGGGGGGAAAAGTGAAAGCAAAAACAGCCAAACGAAACGCAGCGACTGCAGCCACGATAGTGGCTGCAGTGCTTTTCACCGCGGCGAGCGCCTTGGCCGGGCGGGCGGCGCTCTGGAGCAAAGCCGCCTCCGCTTCGGTGCCCAGAGCGGACGGCTTCAGCGCAACCATCCTGAATGACGGCCGGGTGCTGCTCGCCGGAGGCAGCGGGGCGAATATCGCCATGAAGGACGCGGAGATCTTCGACCCGTCGAAAGGTTCCTGGACTCCGGCAGCTTCCATGATCGAGGGGCGCTCCCAGCACAGCGCAACGTTGCTGCCCGACGGGCGGGTGCTCCTCGTTGGAGGCGGCAGCGAGAAGGGCTTTCAGGAGCCCCTTGCCGGCGCCGAACTCTACGACCCCAAGGCGAACAAATGGACGGCTTCGGCCGCCCTGCCCGTGGGCATGTACGCCCAGACCGCCACCTTGCTAAAGGACGGCCGGGTCCTGATCGCAGGCGGTCGCAACGCGGGGCACGCGCCCGCCCTGGCCCGCTGCTGGCTTTTCGACCCCTCCTCGGGAGCCTGGACGGAAACCGGATCACTCGCGGTCGGCCGTACCGAGCACACGGCGACCCTGCTGGCCGACGGCAAGGTTCTTGCCGCAGGAGGCCGCCTGGGCGGCCACGACCCCAGCTTCAAAGACGCTTCAATTTTCGACCCGGCGGCGGGGTCGTGGACGCCGGTTCCGAGCTTCATGGCCGAAGGCCGGGCCGCCCACACGGCTACCCTGCTGGCCGACGGCCGGGTCTTGATCGCGGGCGGCACCAAAGAATTCATCGGGGGGCGCCTGGAAAACGTCCTTTCGACCTCCGAAATCTACGATCCCAAGGCGCAAAATTTCATCCCCTCGGCGAGCCTTGCCGGTCCCAGAATCTCTCATACGGCAGAGCTCATAGGCGGCAAGGTTTTGGTCGTGGAGGGGCTTATGCTGGCCGGAAAGATCGGGCCCGCGGCCGAGTCCTTTGATCCGCGCTCCGGCAAGTGGAACCCCGAGCCCAAGCCGCCGCTTAGTTCAAGCTATCAAGCGGCCGTCCCGATGAGGCAAGGCTGCTCCGGCGGCGGAGCGCCCTGCCGGATGCTGGTCGTGGGCGGGGCCGATGCGGGCGCAAAGCCGATGGCGGCGACCTTCGGAGCAACGGCGGCCGGCCCGGTGGACAAAGGCGCGAAAGCGCCGTCGCTGCCTGTGATCGGTGTGGCCGGAGCAGTGGTGGTTGCGGTCTTGCTGCTTGTCGCGCTGCGCAGAAGGCAGAGCGGGTAAATAGCTGCGTGGCGCCTCATCCGGGCGTCATCAACCGCAGAGGGGCCGCCGCAAGGCGGCTTCTTTGCGGTTTGAGGCACGTGAAGAACCACCTGCTGTCTAGCGGCTCACAACACCGTAAAAGTTTGTCCCCCGGCTATTTATGGTATACCTAACTATTCGTATTAGTATACCC
>JBOGWH010000031.1:0-7905 GCA_050692975.1 Actinomycetota bacterium
ACGGAGCGGGCAAGACGACGCTGCTGTTGTTGCTCGCCGGCCTGAAAAGGCCGGATAAGGGGACCATCACTATCCTCGGTCACCCGGCCGATGCAACCGCGCTGCTGCCGCGGGTGGGACTGCTGACGGATCGCTTCTCTCTTTATCCTCAGTTCCGGGTCGTCGAGGTCGGCAAGATCTTCTCCAGGCTTTTTGGCCTTCCAGACGACGCCGGCGCCGCCGTCCTGGAGGAGCTCGGGCTAACCGCCCATCTGGACAAACGAGTGCACCAGCTCTCCAGCGGGCTTCGGCGGCGGCTTTTTATTGCGGTATCTATCATCCACGGGCCCGAGTTGATCATGCTGGATGAGCCCTTCTCCGGCCTCGACCCCGAGTCCGTCAATAAAGTGAGCGATGCGGCGCGGACCTGGAGAGATGCAGGCAAGACGGTGATCATTTCCTCTCACGATCTCCACGAGTTGGAGCAGCTGGTAGACGATCTCGTCGTGCTTCGCGAAGGGAAAGTCCAGGCGTCGGGAGACTTCATCGGCCTCATCAGGCAAAGCGGGCTGCAGCCCACCGTGCAGATTGAAACCACCTCGGAAAGTTTCGTGTGTGACGTGAAGAGCCTTGAACCCACGCTGGCACGGGCACGGGCGACCGGAGAGCCCATTTTGCGAATCGTAACCCGGGGCACAACTCTGGGGGATCTCTACACGCATCTGCATCAAACCGAGACCCGTTAACGTGCACTCGTGAAGGCACTGGTCACCGGAGGTGCGGGGTTCATCGGCTCCGCTCTCGCAAAGGCCCTCGTGGACCAGGGACACGACGTCGCCGTTTTGGACAGCCTGATTACAGGGTCAAGGGAAAATATCCCGGAAAAGGCGCACTTCATTCACGAGGATCTGCGCAACGCTCCGGCGCTGGCGAAGGCATGCCGCGGCAGGGAGATCGTTTTTCACCAGGCGGCCATCCGTAGCGTCCCGAGGTCCGTGGAGGACCCGTTTGCCGCCAACGAGGCCAACGTGGCGGGAACTCTGAACCTGCTCGACGCGGCGGCAAACGCCGGGGTAAGAAGGCTGGTCTATGCCTCGAGCTCGAGCGTGTACGGAGACGCCGGAAAACAGGCCAACCGGGAGGACATGCCCACCAACCCCCAATCTCCTTACGCCGTGAGCAAGCTTGCGGGCGAGAACTACTGCCGGGTCTGGGCCGGACTCGGCCGCCTCTCAACCGTCTGTCTTCGCTACTTCAACGTCTACGGGCCGGGGCAGCGCGCCGAGTCGATGTATGCGGCCGTTTTTCCCGCCTTCGTCTCGGCGCTGCTGCGGAAACGGGCCCCCGAGGTCCACTCCGACGGACGGCAGTCCCGGGACTTCAGCTACATCGACGATGTGGTCGCCGCGAATCTCGCAGCGGCTAGGGCAGGCGACGAAGCCGGGGGCGGTGTTTTCAACGTCGGGGGGGGAAGCCCGAAGACGGTCAATGAGGTCCTGCGGGCGGTCTCAGACGCGGCGGGGATATGGATCGATCCGCTTCACCTCCCCGCACGGCCGGGCGACGTCCGGCACACAAAAGCAGACCTAGCGCTTGCCGGGAGAGTACTCGAATGGCACCCGAGGGCTGATTGGGAGTCCTCGGTCGCCGAAACGGTCCGGTGGTTCAAAAGCCGGCTGTAGCCGCTATCCGGCATTTCAAACCGGGGAGTTTAAGTCGGTTTCTCGGATTTTCCGCAGGAACAAGTCGCGTAATTATTGCGATGTTGTGCACTTTGGTCTGACCGGACAATTGGACCGTGGACAGGCGGGCAAGGGCCCTGCTGGCCGTAACAGTGCTGGCAGGGATGGTTACGGGCGCGCCCGGCATCGACGGCCGGGGGTTCGCTGCAGCGCGCTCCCCCAAGCCCCGACCCCGCGAAACGGCGCCGCCACCGCCGGCCCCCGAAACAACCGCCTTTTTCCAGGACGACTTTGAGACGGGGGACTTTTCAAAATGGTCCTCGGTGACCTCCGACGGTGGAACGGCTGAGGTTCAGTCCCAGCTCACCGCGGGTGGGTCTTACGCCGCACGCCTGGAGGCGAGCGCGACCTCCGGCTCCCGGGCATTTGCCCGCAAGGTAGCGCCACAGACCCAGTCGACATTAAAGGCGTCGGGGGATTTCAACATCACCGCCGAAGGCCCTTCGGGCAGCGACGTACCGGTCTTCAAACTCTTCGATCAGGGCGGCGTCCCGGTGGTCGTCTTCTACCGGCAGAATGTTTACGGGAGACTGTGGGTCAAGCACAGCGGGGGCTATCACGCCACCTCCGCATCGCTTCCCCTGAACACCTGGGCTCACCTGTCCGTTCAGGGCTCCGAAACCGGATCTGCCGACACCGTGAAGGTGACGAAGAACGGCTCCACGATTTACGAAACCGCCTCGGCCGATCTGGGCTCGGCCGGCTTCATCGCCCTGCAAATCGGCAACGACGTAGCCGCCCAGAGCTTTTCTCTCGCTGTCGACAACGTGCTATCGGAGGGCGCTGCCAGCGCCGCCGGCACTCCAGAGCCGACGACCGATGACAAGCTACTCATCGCAGATCATCTGAGCAAACGGCTGCTCATCACCGACCTCAACGGCCGGCTGGTGTGGAGTTTTCACAATCCAACCGGGCGAACCGGCACCTCCGGGCCCCTGGGGGTGCGCTGGATGCCCGGGAACCAGATCCTGGCGACCTTCGGAACCGGTGAGGTCGGCCTGATCGACGTGGCCACCCGCTCGTGGGTCTGGAAGGTCACGGGCTTCAACAACGAGGCGTTTCAGTCCCCCTACGACGCCGAACTACTGCCGGACGGAAACCTCGCGGTCGCCTTGCGCTTCAATGAGAAGGGGCGCGTCAGTGTGTACAACCGGGAAACCGGCGAACAGGTTTTCAGGGATCTTTTGAGCGATGCGCACAGTCTCCGCTACCGGAGCCCCGAGCAGAGCTACAACAGCGATTTGCCAACACTGCTGATGGGCGGCTGGGGAGCGGTAAAGGAGGTCACCTATCAGCCCGGCGGAGAGCACCGGGTGTCCTGGACTGCAAGGACCGAATACACCCACGATGCCATGGTGGTCGACAACGACGAACTGCTCACCACGGAGGGCTACTACATCCAGAGGATCAACCGGCAGGCCTCACAGATCTGGCGGAAGTCGACCCCCGATGAGAACCGCAGAATAACCACCGGCCCGTCGGGCGAATTCATTTACTCGGTCGGGGAAGGCGACCGCATCGAGTTTAGAACCCCATCCGGCGATCTGATTCGGCAGTGGTCGTTTCTGAGCGACGGCACCAGCCTGGATTATCCGTACGGAATCCAACTCATCCGCTACCCGGAATAGGCATTATGAAAGTCATCGAAAGCCCCAAAAAGGCGCCGCCGCCAGCCCAGCGACCGGGCCACGAAACCAGGAGCTATTACGACATCCACGGCGCCGTACGGGTTGGGGTGGACCAGGACGCTCCCGCGGCGCCTCAGCTCAAGGAGGTCCTGAAGCCCTTTGCGGCAGAACGGCACGCCGCCGACATCACGGTTACAACCAAGCCTAGGCACCCCGGATCGCTGTGCATGGCGGAGAGCGCCTACATGTACGGCGAGCGGGCCGTGCTGTTTCCCCGGCGCGGCCTGCAGGTCTCGATGGTGGGGGGACGGTTCGAGGTTGCAGGCAAAGGCGAGCTGCTGACGGCCGTGCTCCCGCTCATGGACCTGGTGGCGGCCTCGCACGAGACGGCAATGGTCCATGCGGCGACCCTTGAATACCGTGGCCGGGGTATCTGCCTTCCGGCATGGGGCGGCGCGGGGAAGACCACTGTAAGCGGCAGACTCGTCGACACTCTGGAATGCGGTTTCCTGGGCGACGACTGGGGGTTCATCTCGTCCAACGGCCGGGCCCTGGGTTTCCCCAAGCCGATGTTCATCAAGCCTCATCACCGGGCCGCCTACCCGGCGGCTTTCCGCGGGATGCGAAAACCCCTGGCCCCGGCCGTCCTGACCCCGCTTCTCGGGCGGGTTTCAACCAAAGTCCACCCCTTCGTCACAAGGCATCCCAAACTGGCCGCCGCTGCGCGCAGATGGTCTCCGGAATACCTGATGATCGATCCGCAAGCAGTTTTCCCAACGACCCGCATTGGAGGGACCGTTCCGCTGGGGCTGGTCGTGTTCATAGAGCGCAGCGCCGAGGAGAAGGTAATGCTGCGGGAGAGGAACGTGGGTTGGATGGTCCCCCGTCTGATAGGGAATTTCCTCCAGGAGATGAGCGCTGAGTCCCGCTTCCTGCTCGCTGCACTGGGAACCGCGGGGCTGATCTCGACCGAGCAGTATCACGCCGCCAAGGCGGCCGCGCTGAGAGAGGCGATGGCCGGACTGCCGCTGTTTTCTCTTTCTGTGCCCAGGGCCACGAAGGCGGACGGGGTCGCCTCCTGCGTAGCCAGGGTAATCGCCCGCTACCTGTAAAGGCGAAGCGCCGGGTGGCCCATTCCCCGTAGGACAACACCCGGCGCGCACGGGAAGCGGGGGAGGACGGGGAAGTGCGCCCGGATTACATCCACAAACTGCAAACCCGGGGCGGTCCCCCCCTACAAGAGCAGCGCCCCGGACCAGTTTCCCGATTCCGAGGCACCCTCTGGGGAAGCTTTTTGGGGAAGCCGTCTAACGATAGGACAGACGCCGGTGGGATTCAAGATGTTGCGCGAAAAAATCTCGAAACAAATGGGCGGCCCGTCCTTCTCGCAAAATCCCTTGACATATGATCTTTCAGTTATATGCTTCGGGTTCGAGGTGGGCCGATTTCGCCTGCCCGTGAGCGAATGTCCGTGAGCGAAGTTCTTGCATGGGCCCAGGGAGGCGTGGAGGAAGGCAGTGAAGCGCAGGTCTAAGATCCTGGCAGGTACCATTCTAGGTTCCGTGCTCCTCGTCGGGCTTTCTTCGATGATCCCCGGCGCCGCCCAGACGAAAATGTCCCTCACCGCGGGCATTGCCGATGCCAACGGCAACTTCTCGATCTCCGTCAAAATCCCCGATGGCACCGACCCGGGCACCTACGACCTCCGGGCAAGTTGCCCGGCCTCGGGCACCGGATCGACCCCATATCCGCCCCAGAGCGGCAGCCTGACCGTCAGCACTACCACGGTTACTCCAGGCCAGACGATCGTGGCCTCGGGAACCGGCTGCCTGGCCAACGCCATCGTCACGGTCGACCTGGTCTTTATCTCGGCTGCCGCCCGGCTCTCGCTTGCGGGAACCGCCGAAGCGCAGACCACCACCCGGACCCTGACCGCGCGCATAACGGTCCGGGCTCCGGCCACCACGGCGCCGGTAGCCGCGGCGACGACCGCAGCGGGCGCAGCAACGCCCAGAGGCAAGCTGAGCGCGACCGGTTTCCCCGCCCTTCCCTTCCTGCTTGCGGGACTTGCCGCTCTGGCCGTAGGCAGCGGCCTCATCGTGGCAGCCCGGCGGCGGGACCAAAAAGGGCAATCAACCGCAGGTTCGTAACCCCACCCCGGCTATAATTCGGGGGCAACCACCGCTTTTCGGAAGGCGTTTCTCTGGAGCTTCGCGACTACCTAAACATTCTGTGGCGGCGCCGCTGGCTCGTCCTGGCGGCAATTGCACTGGCCGCCGGATCGGCATTCGGTTTCTCCTCCCGTATAACGCCCATCTACACTGCCGAGTCGAAAGTCTTCGTAGGGCCTCGCTCGGTCCCCAGCGACAGCGCCGCCGGCGCGCTGCAGGAGTTCCTTTACTCCAAGGAGCTGGTAGCCAGCTATGCCGAGATCCTTAAGTCCCGGCCGCTCGCCGAGAAGGTCGTCGAGAAAACCAGGGCCCCAGTCAACGCCTCGGCCCTGGTTAAAAGGATCAAGACCCGCATCATCCCGGAGACTCGACTGATTCAGGTCACCGTCCAGGATCCCGACCCCCAGTCGGCCCAGATCTATGCAAATGAAATCGTGAAGATCTTCACCGAGGATCCCGGTGGCCAGTTCGGCGGCGGGGCTCCCCTGTCGGCCAGCGTCTTTGAAACCGCGATCCTTCCCGCGAGGCCCACCAGCCCGAACATCCCCCAGAACACTGCAATCGGCGGACTGCTGGGCATCATGCTCGGGGTGGGAATGGCGTTTCTGCTAGAACGGCTGGACAGCACCATTAAATCCCGGGAGGACGCCGAAAAAGCCCTCACCCCGCTGACGGTCCTGGCGCAGGTCCCCGTTACGAAGAGGGGGCGTGAGGTCTTCATTGAGACCGATCCCTTTTCTCACGAGTCGGAGGCCCTTCGCATCCTGCGTACCAACCTGCATTTCTTTTCGGTTGACCGGCCGGTGAAAAGCGTCCTGGTCACGAGCCCCGCAGCCCAGGATGGAAAGAGCACGGTGGCGGTCAACCTCGCTACGGCAATGGCGGCGATGGGCTCACGGTGCCTGCTCATCGAAACGGATCTCCGCAAACCGATCCTCGATCAGTTCTTCGATGTCAACCAGACCCCAGGACTTTCCGACGTGCTTTCCGGCAGGGTCGAGCCGAAGCGTGCGATTAGGGCCACCACGGTTAACAACCTGTGGATTCTGCCCGCCGGCACCCTCCCGCCGAACCCATCCGACATTCTCGGGAGCCAGCGCATGGTCAGCCTGCTTGAACAGTTGGAATCGACGGCCGACGTGATAGTGCTCGACTCTCCCCCGGTGCGGCCGGTGACCGACGCCGCCGTCCTGGCTCCCCACGTCGATGGTGTGGTGATGGTTATCAAGTCGGGCAAGACGACCAAGGAGGCCGCCAGGGAGGCGATCAACAGCCTGGTGCGCCTGGATGCAAGGGTGCTGGGCGTGGTCTTGAACCACGTCGAGCACTCAGACGGTTACTACTACCAGTACTACTACCGGCGGCGGCGCCGGCAAGAAGATCCCGACACTACCTACGACTTCCTGATGGCCCCGGACCGCCCGGGCGAGCGCCGGAAAAACCAGACCGAGCACACCAATGGACAGTCGATCCCGTCCGCCAACGGCAAGGCGCCGCTAAGGCAACCTCCCGCAGAAGAGCCCATTGTGGCCGAGGAACCCGGTACTTAATTAACGCGGTCGGCAACCGCCGCCGCTTTTAGCCGCCGTTCCAGGTGATACTCAGCATAGGAACGCGACAGGCGCAGTGCCCTGGGAGCCAGTGAGGGATCGTCGGTAAGGACCTCCGGGATCCTGCCGGGGCCCAGCGCTCTAGGCCTGGCAAGCCCGGCCATGAAGTGAAGCAGGTCCGCTCCCGCCCGGGCGGAATCTCCGTTGCGGCAGGAGCTGCACACCGCCCCTCCTGCAGCGGGTGAGAACCAGATCGGCGCTGCTCCGCACTCTGCGCACTGCTCCAGCATCGGAGCGAAGCCGGCCATCGCCGAGAGCTTGAGAAGATACCCGGCAAGCACCGCCGGGCTGTCGCTTGCGGTCAGCTCGTGCAGCGAGTCGATCAGCAGGCGGAAGGGGCGGGCCGACTGCTCGGCCTCCTGGCTCACCCGGTCGCAGGCCTCCAGCATCACCTCACCCAACGAGAACCGGTTCAGATCTTCGCGGATCTTCCGGAAAGGCTCTACCACCGAAACCTGCGTCACGGTGTCCAGCCCGGACTTGCCCCGCCACAGAACCAGCGACACCTGGCTGAACGGCTCGAGGCGGCCGCCGAACCGGCTCTTGGTCTTGCGGACCCCCTTGGCGACGGCCTTTATCTTGCCTTCGGCCCGGCCGAGAAAGGTGACGATGCGGTCGGCTTCACCGAGACGCATGGTGCGCAAAACGACCGCTTCGTCCTTGTAGAGCATGGGAAAATCACTATATGAGCGCCCCGAGAGTTTTCCCGGTATTTCACCGGAGCTAAGAGCCATGGGGAGGAAGGCGGTTCAGGTGGTAGCGGTTGCCACTCCCT
>JBOGWH010000032.1:0-3588 GCA_050692975.1 Actinomycetota bacterium
GTCGCTACCTGCGAGGATCCCGACATTTCAGAAGAAGCGGCGCTTGCCGAGGCGCTCGGCCGGACCACCGAAGACGTCTCGCCGTCCGGACGCCCCCTGGTCGGCCGGAGGGGCGGGCAGACCATCGCACTTTTTGGTGTGCCTCCCAGAGCCCAGCCCAAGGCTTCGGAAGTGGGCAATGCCCTGCTCGCGGATCTGGGTACCAGCTGGCGGATCGGCGTCGGGGGGCCCCACCCGGGGCTGGAGGGATGCCGCAGGAGCTACCTGGAAGCCAAGGAGGCGGTGGAGATCGGCTGCATCGTCGATCCGAGCCGCAACATGTACCCGTTTGAGGATTTTCTTCTCTACCGTTTTGTGCGTTCGGACCCGGAGCTGGCCAACCGATTCGTGGAAACCATCCTGGGCGCGGTGATCGAGTACGATCGGCGCCGGCGCAGCGATCTGATCAAATCGCTCGAGGTCTATTTTGCCGCCGACGAAAGCGCGAAGGAAGCGGGCCGCCGGCTCTACGCCCACCCACACACGATCACCTATCGCCTCAAGCAGATCGAGCGGCTCACGGGACGAAGCCTGAGGAATCCCGAGGACAAGCTCCACCTGCAAATGGCCGTAAAAGCCTTGCGGATCGTCCAGGGCGACCGGCCGGAAGAAACGGAAGCCTCGCAGCGCCGCGAGCAGAGAGCGACCAGCTAGGAGTTATCCTTAGATGGCCAGCACAAAAAGGAGATAGAAATGCCGAGCATAGGTACCCCCGAGTTACTCATCGTATTGGCGGTCATCCTGCTTTTGTTCGGCGCCAAGAAGCTGCCGGAGATGGCCCGGTCCCTGGGCAAAGCCAAGGGCGAGTTCAAAAAGGGCCTCGACGAGGGCGAGCCGGCTGGTGGCGACACCAAAAAGGCCGAGTCCAAGGATCCCTCAAAAGAAACTTAGGGGTAGGCGCCGCCGGTGGCCGCCGGGTTTTAGCCCCGAGCCGGCTTTCGTGACGTTCACGGCGGTGGCGCTTGCGTACCCAAAGCACTGACCGCGGCCCGGGCCTGCTGGATGTGCACCTGGTTCGTCAATCCGGGGAACGCTTGGATTCCTTTCGGAAAATCCCAGGGAGAATGTCTAGACGGTGCGCCCCATCAGCTTGGCGATCTCCCGCAGATCGTCGCCGAGCGCCTTTAACTCGGCCGGCACCAGCGCCTGAGGCCCGTCGGTAAGGGCCTTGTCGGGCTCGCAGTGAACGTCGATCATGATCCCGTCGGCCCCGACGGCCACGGCCGCCCGCGCCAGCGGCGCAACCAAGCTCTTTTTGCCCGCAGCATGGGATGGATCCACGATCACCGGCAGGTGCGACTCGGCCCGCACTATCGGAATCGCCGATATGTCGAGGGTGTTTCGGGTGGAGGTTTCAAAGGTGCGGATTCCCCGTTCGCACAGCACGATCATCATGTTTCCGTGCTTGGCGATGTGCTCGGCGGCCATCAGCCAATCTTCAACCGTCGAAGCCATCCCGCGTTTGAGCAGGATGGGCTTTCCGGTCAGGCTCGCCTCTCTCAGCAAGGTGAAGTTCTGCATATTGCGGGTGCCGATCTGCAGCATGTCTGCGACCGCGGCCACCTTCTCGACGTCGGCGGAGTCGAGCACTTCGGTCACTATCGGCAGCCCGGTCTCCTGGCGGGCAAGGTCAAGGATCTTCAGACCGGCCTCGCCCAGGCCCTGGAAGGAGTACGGAGAGGTCCGGGGTTTGTAGGCGCCGCCTCTCAGCAGCTGGGCCCCGGCGTCCTTGGCGGCACGGGCGGCGGCGAGCGTCTGATCCTCGTTTTCCACCGCGCAGGGACCCGCGATCAGGCTGAACCCATTGGGGCCGATGCTGGAGGTGCCCACCGGGATGGTGGACGTTCCCGGATGCCCTTCATGGGAGACCAGCTTGTAGGGGCGGCTGACTCTTTTGACGCCTTCCACGCCCTCCATCGCGGTGAGCGGCAGCTGGCTCACCCGCTCGGGGTCCCCTATTACGCCGATTAGGGTATGGAACTGCCCATGCGAAACAAAGCCCTCGGATGCTCCGGTTTCCCGGATTTTTTCAAGGACCACTTCGATCTGCTCGGCGGTGGCGTCCCGCCGCATGATTATCAGCATGGCCCTCCAGAATAGCGTGCAGACCAAGGTCACAACTTCGCCGGACCCGGTGCGGTGGCGCCCGGCGAAGCGTCCGTCTGCGGTGGCTATACTCGATTTGTCGAATAAGGGGTGAAAATGGACAAACCGCTCACCGGGCGAGACATCCTGAAGCAAGCCAAATCGGAGGCCGGCACGGTAACTCCGCAGGAGGTGCGCGAGCTTCTCAAATCCAGAGAAAAAGTCACTCTGGTCGACGTCCGTGAAGGGGACGAGTGGCGATCCGGCCATCTTCCCGAGGCCGTGCACGTCCCCCGCGGGTTTCTGGAAATTCAGGCCGAATCGAAAATACCGGACAAGGACTCATCTCTGATCGTCTACTGCGCGGGGGGAAACAGGTCGCCGCTCGCGACAAAGACGCTCAAGGAGATGGGCTACTCGGACGTGCGGTACATGACGACCGGGTTTTCCGGCTGGCGCGACCTGGGCTTCGACCTGGTCGCACCGCGCAACTGGACCCCGTCGCAGCGAGACCGCTACTCCAGGCATTTTGTCCTTCCGGAGGTAGGAGAGACCGGCCAGCAGAAGATCTCAGACGGCAAGGTTCTGGTGGTCGGCGCCGGGGGGCTGGGGTCTCCGGCCCTGTACTACCTGGGCGCCGCCGGCGTCGGCACGCTGGGGATCGTGGACTTCGACAACGTCGAGGAAAACAACCTTCAGCGGCAGATCATCCATGCGACCTCGCGGATCGGAACCAACAAGGCCGCCAGCGCGGCCGCCACGATCCAGGACCTCAATCCCGACGTTTCGGTCAAGATCTGGACCGAGCGGCTGACCCCGGCCAACGTGGACGACATCGTCGGGGAGTTCGACATGATCATCGATGCCACCGACAACTTCGACACCCGCTACATGCTGAACAGGACCGCCTTTGTGCAGAGCAAGCCGTATATCTACGGCTCGATCTACCGGTTCGAGGGATACGCCACGGTTTTCTGGCCGGAGGAGGGAGGGCCCTGCTACCAGTGCCTCCACCCCGAGGCGCCCCCTCCCGAACTGGCCCCCACCTGAGGTGAAGCCGGAGTCCTGGGCGTGCTCCCGGGAGTGGTAGGGGCAATACAGGCCAACGAGGCCCTGAAAATCCTGGTCGGCTACGGCGAGCCCCTGGTCGGCCGCCTCCTGACCTTCGACGCCCAGAACACGACCTTCGGGGAGATGAAGGTCCGCCGGGATCCCTCGTGCCCCACCTGCGGAGAATCTGCTCAAGTCCGCGCCGAGCCCGCCGCCGCCGCTTCCAGGATCTAGGTCCATCTGTAAGCCAATCCGCTCGTCGTTGCGGGCCGAATAGACGGTGACAAAGAAAAATGACCGGGTGCCGGAACCCGACGACCGCTCGTTGCTTGCCGGCATCGCCAAGGGGGATCAATTGGCGTTTGAGATGCTGTACGACAGGTATTCGGCGGCAGCCTTCGGGGTGGCGTGGAA
>JBOGWH010000033.1:0-16345 GCA_050692975.1 Actinomycetota bacterium
CTGCTGAGTGAGGCGGCGGCGAATTCCTTTACCTGCTAATGTGAGAAACGGTAGTCCGCAGGCGAGCTCTCCGGCAGCTCCTCAAGAAGGCCAGCACTGGCGGCCGGGTCGAGTGCTTCGGCGAGGGCGGTCGAAGTGCACTCTTCCTCCGGGCAGCCCAGCTTGAGTTTGAGCGCCCTGAGATCTTTGAGGCTGAAGGCCCGCCCGAGGATCGCAGCCTCCGCCAGGACCTGCCGGGTGGCGTCCGGAAGGCGCGCCGAACGTCTTTGGATCAGCGTCTTGACCGACGACGGCACGAGCCGGGCGGCGTTGCGGGCCAGGGTCCAGGCCCCGTCGATCATCTGGATCATCCCGGTGTCCCGGTAAGTGCGCGCCAGTTCTTCGAGAATGAACGGGACGCCTTCGGCCTGCTCGTTCATCGTCGCCGCGGAGGCCGCAGCTACGTTTGCCTTGAGGGTTTGCTCCAGCAGGGCCGCCGCCTCCGTCTGGCTGAACCGGCCGAGTGACAACCGGCGAACCAGGCCCATGCGCTGCATGTCCGCAATCAGGTTGGTCAGTTCGGTCACCACCGCAGCCTCTTCCGGCCGGACCGCAAGAAGCATGAAGATGGGCAGGTCGGCGTTTGCCCGAACCCCGTAGCGCAGGAGCCGGACGCTGTCCTCGTCGCCCCATTGAAGGTCGTCGACCAACAGGGCAAGCGGCTTGGCGGAGGCAGCCGCCCGGATGGCCACCGCGGCAAAGTCGAAGACCCTGAGCAGTTTGGTATCCGAGGCGAGTGTTTCCAGTCCCGGGTCGTCGGAACCGGAGATTGCCTCGGTCACCCGCTGGAGGGCGGATTCGGCGGGGGTGCCGGAAGATTGCTGCCGGGCACAGGCGAATATCGCCCGTGCCAGCAGGAACGGGCCCTTTATCTCCTCGTCGGCAGTGACCGCCACTGCCATGAAGCCCTCGGCGATTGCCATGTCCTTGGCGGTGGTCAGCAGCCGAGTTTTTCCAATGCCCGGCTCGCCTTCTAGTGTTAATGCCGTCAGCCGCCCCGCTTTAGCGGAGGCGATCTCCTCTCCGATCGCCCTCAGTTCTGCCGGCCGCCCCACTACCTCGCCCGCGGTGCGGCGCACCTGAAGGCTGAGCGGCGATAGGGAAGGCAGGTCGAAGGGGGCCCCCGATTCGGCAGTCATAGCCATCGCCCCCCAATCTACTGCTTAGCCGGCCTTACCAGTCGATTAGGACCCAGGCCCTCGCCTTGTGCCCAAGCGCCTTACCAGTCGATTAGGACGCAGGTCTCGTCGCCTTCCACCCATGCACGGTGCCCGGGCTGGATGAAAAGGAAGTCGCCGGGTTCTCCGATCATCTCTATGCCGTCTTCGGTCAGGTAACGGATCCTGCCCGACACCACGTACTCCCGATGGGTGAGAGGGCAGGTCTTGTTTCCCTCGGCGTACGGTTTGAGGTCCTCGTCGAAGCTCCAGCCGGGCTCCAATTCGGAGCGCCAGCACTCCTCCTCGCCGATGCGGACGATCACCGACTTTCCGTGCACGAAATCCAGCGTCTGGTCGGGGGAATCGAAGCTCTTTTTCTCGATGCTGGCCATAGGTCGACCTCCGTCAATCGGCTCTTTACGGGTCCTATTTTAGGCTTTATCTATGAGCGCCTCAGAAATGGGCCGGGAACGCAAGCCGATCACCGTAATGTTCGCCGATGTCGTCGACTCAACCGCGATGGCGGAGCGGGCCGACCCGGAGGATTGGTCCACTGCCATGAACGGGGCCTTCGACCTGATGGCCGAAGCCGTGCTGAAATTCGGGGGGACGGTGGCGCAATTCCTGGGCGACGGAATTCTTGCTTTCTTCGGAGCCCCCGAGGCGCATGAGGACGATCCGCAGAGAGCCGTTTGGGCGGCGCTGCACATGCTCGAGGACGCAGACAGGTTCGGTGCTCAGCTTCGAGATGAATACAACCTGGACCTGAAGATACGCATCGGGATTAACACCGGCCCGGTCATTCTCGGAAATGTCGGCAGCGTCGCCTCTGGAGCCTACTCGGCCGTCGGCGACACTCTTAACACGGCGGCCCGGGTCCAGGCGGCCGCCGAGCCCGCGACGGTCGCGGTTACCGACGACACTTTTCGGCTGGTCGCCTCTTTCTTCCGGGCCGAGGACCTCGGTGAAGTTGAGGTGAAGGGCAAGTCGGCGCCGGTGCATTGCCACCGGATAATCGGACCCCGGACGGATCCACTCTCGGTCCCCGAACAAGGTCCGCTGATCGGTCGCGAAGCTGAAGTGGCTCGGCTGCACAGACTGCTCGGTGCTCTCCAGCACGGCCGCGGGGGTGTGGTTTTCGTCACCGGCGAGCCCGGCATCGGGAAAAGCCGCCTCTTAAGAGAAGCACGGTCGGCCTCCGATTTCGGCGAGTTGAGCTGGCTCGAGGGAAGAAGCGTGTCCTACGGCGCTGGTGTTGGGTACGGGCTGATCGCCCAAATCGTTCGTTCGCTTGCCGGTACAGAGGCCGCCACCGCGGCCGAGGAGGCAGCCGTGGCGGTGGACGAAACGGTCAGGCGCATTATCGGCGACGAAGCCTCGCAGGAGTTCGGGTACCTTGCCCACTTGCTTGCCATACCAGTTGAAGCCTCTGGCTCACTCGTGGACGAGGAACCGGAGGCGCTTCAACAAGGCTATCTGGCATCGCTTACCTCATTGTTCCGGTTGGCATCCAAACAGCTACCCGTGGTGATCGTCTGCGAAGATTTGCATTGGGCCGACGACTCGTCGGTGGAGCTGCTCTCCAGGCTTCTTCCGGTCGCACGCGACTCCAGGGTGATGTTTCTCTTTACCTCCCGCCGAGAGCCTCAGACCGCCGGATGGCGGCTGCTGCGCGAAGCCAGAGACGGATTCGGGGAGGCCCTTGCCGAGATCAATCTCGACTCTCTTTCCCGGGAGGAGTCGTCGGCATTTGCGGCTCAGCTGCTCGGGGAAACCGCCTCACGTTCGCTGGTCGGCGCGGTCTACGAGTTGACTGAAGGCAACCCTCTTTTTATCGAGGAAGTTGCCCGAACATACCTTTCCACCCCGTTGGCCGGTGACACCGCTGAAAGAAAGGGCTCCGTTCTCGAGGGCTCGCCATCTTTGCACAGCCTTCTGCTTTCCAGCATCGACCGGCTCCCACCGGATGCCCGGCGGCTATTGAAGGTCGCTTCGGTGATCGGCCCCGACTTCTCCGTAGGAGTGCTCGAGATGGTCGGTGAAGCGGATACCTCCCGGCAGCTGTCCGCGCTGGAATCTGCGGGACTGGTTCAGATAAGCGACGTGCATCCCGAGCTTCAGTACTCGTTTAGACATTCCCTTCTTCAAGAGGCGGCTTACGGAGCGCTGCTCCGGTCGGAACGCAAGAAACTGCACGCAGGGGTGGCCGAAGCCATCGAGGGCCTGTACCCGCATCGGACCGGGGAACTTGCCGGATTGCTGGCCCGCCACTATGCGGAAGCAGGGGACGATGAGCGGACCCTGGACTATTCGATCATGGCGGCCGACGACGCCTTCGCCCGTTATGCGATCTCGGAGGCATCGGCCCATTACCGGCGGGCCGCAGATCTGGCAGCGGGGCGACCGGATCTTGATCTGGTCCATCTGTTTTTGAGACTGGGGCGGACGCTGGAGTTGACCGACCGGTACGAGGAAGCCGTTGAGGCCTACCGGCAGCTTCGGGCCATCGGCCGAGAACGAAACGATTCCCGCCTGGAGCTTGCCGGTCTGCTGGCCGGGGCGACCGCTCTCGTCACGCCGGCGGGCCTCCAGGACATCAACGAGTCGGAAAGGCTGGCGCAGCGGGGTCTACAGCTGGCCCGTAAGATCTCGGACCGTGCGGCAGAGGGGCGGAGCCTGTGGAACCTGATGATGGCTCGAAATTTCAGCGGAGGTTCGCCGCAGGAGGCGGTCAAATTTGGGGAAGAAGCCCTCGCCATCGCGAGGGAGCTCGGCGACCCGGAACAGGTCGCTTCAACTCTTCTGGACCTGCACTGGTCTTACCTCGCCGCCGGGGAAATGGAGCATTCCGCAGCGGCCCTTGAAGAGTGCATTGAGCTGTGGCGGCGGACGGGCGACCGGGTCATGCTGGCCGACAGCCTGACCTGCATGTCGGGCTTGAGTCTCCTCCAGGGCGATATGGAAGGTGTCTTCAAAAGGGCTGGGGAGGCCCGGATCATTAGCGAGGAATCCGGAAACCTCTGGGGACAGTCGATCTGCCGGACCTTTGCCGGCCTGGCTTACCGGGAACTCGGCGACCTCGACAATGCGATCACCCAGCTCCGGGAAGCAGTTGCCATTGGCGAGGAGATCAATTTGGCCGGTGGACGGGCGTTGGGGGCCGACCTGGGTCTGGCTCTGGCCCTTTCGGGTTCGGTGGAGGAGGGCCTGCAGGAGGCACGAAAGGCATTCGACAGCACCGCAGAGAATGCGCTTCGCCCGTGGGCGGCGGCAAGCTTTGCCAGGACCCTGATTGTGGCGGGAGATTTTCAGGGGGCTTCAGAAGTCCTGGCGCCGTACAAAGATCCCGCCGAGGTGGGCCTGGCGATGCCCCTTCCCATCCGTTTTATCCTCACCCTAGCGAAGGCCGAGCTGGCGCTTGCTCAAGGCGATCCTCCCGGCTGCCTCGGGCTGCTTCAGAAAATGACCGAGGAACTCCGGCGCATGAACATCAAGTACTGGCTTTCCGAGGCGGCTAGCCTCGAGGCGGCTGCGAAAAATAGCGGTTAGGTCCGCCGGGTCCCTATCCGCGCCTCCTGGCGGCAAGCCACGAAAAGGGCTGGACGGCGCCGCCCGGAGTCACGTGCTCTCGGTGTTGCATGATCAACGGGTCGTAATCCGCGCCGAGCATTTGGGCGAGGTCCTGCGGGTTGTAGCGCGAAACCGGCAGGTTCGAGCAGTGATCGGGCCCCTCCGGGGCAAAGGTGGCAATGATCACGTGGCCGCCCGGAGCCGTGGCCCGCTTCAGCACCTCCAGATAGCGCTGCCGGTGGTCTTCTTTCGTGAAGAAGTGGAATACCGCCCGGTCATGCCAAAGGGCATAGGTGCGCGGTGGCCTCCATTGCAGAAGATCCTCGTGCAGCCAGGTGACGGCCTGCTCGGGTCCCAGTCTTTCCCTGGCCATCGACAGTGCGCGCTCGCTGATGTCGAGGACGGAGACGTCCGAAAAGCCTCTCGGCAGCAGCCCGTCGACAAGCCGGGACTCCCCCCCGCCGACGTCGATCACCGGGGCCTCGGGAGCTACTCCCAGTTTCTCGATCAGTTCAAGAGAGTCGCCGGCCTCCCGCTGATACCAGCTGACCTGCTTGGGATCCCTCGACGCGAAGATGGCCTCCCAGTGTGACCTGAGGCTGGTCTCCGGACCCTGCTCCGATCTCATTCCACCAGCGTAGGATCGGCCACGAGCCCTTGCAAGCGACGGCTCCAACCGAGCCGGGGACGCAATCCAGCCTGAGGTGGCTACCCCTAGCACCTTCGCCGAAGCGAGGGGTCCAGACAGCCTTGCTGCAGTCTGCCTTTCCCCAAAAAGTTTCTGCCGGAAGAGAGCCCTTGTTAGATCAATGCAAGGTTGCGGCTTGTGGCCCCGATCACCGATCCAGTCGGAACGGTCTGATCGAAAGTGGCGAATCGTCCGTCATTTCTGGCGGCCAGTCCAAGCAGGTAGGCGTCGGTTACCTGCTTGGGCCCGTGCAACCGGGAAGGATCAATAACCTCCGGGTCCAGGAGGCTGAGGTCGCAGGGCCAAAACCGATGATGCTCTGTGTTGACCGCAGCGGACAGCAGATCGACTGCAAGGGCGACGGAAACGGGGCTAGGGTAGCGGGGCTGGCTGATGACTCGCACAAACCCGTTTTGAGTGATGGCGCAGGAGGCCCATCCGTGAGAAATCTCTTTCTCGAGCCAAGCGCGAGCGCGGCCGTGGTCGGTATGGTCGCTATCGAGCAGGGCGAGCAGGACATTGATATCCAGCAACGCCCGGCTCAACCAGGATCCTCTTCCCTGAGCTGATCGATAAGCAGGTTAGAAACGGCCGGGCCTCTGTGTGGGAGAGGCGAAAACCCAAAAATCCCTTCGCCGCCGGCGGCTTCAGGACCTTTCCGGCCGGTAAGCGCCTGACGCGCTAACTCGGATAGCACCTCTCCGGTGGTGCGCTTCTCACGCCGAGCCCGCTCCTTGGCCGCGAATAGAACATCGTCGTCAACGTTCAGCGTGGTGCGCATACATCTGATGCTATCACATCTCATTTGGGCTATCAGGATCGAACTTCACCAGACTTGCCGCCCAAATCCCTCTGTTGTGCCATCTCCGACCTGGCCGTTGGCGCTAGGGCCCCACCCCCCTGCTGTGTTCGCATCTCCGAGGTGGGGTAGGGCCCCCCCTTTGAGCCCTGAGCCCATTAACTCAACAGCCTGAATGGGGTCAATACCGGAAAATACGGAATTTTGTGTTCCTGCAGCTCCTGTCGCCGCCTGGCGGCTTAAAGCAAGTTAAACGGGAACGATATCGAGGTGAGTTCCGGCAGCCTCGGCGAGCGGTCCAAGATCATCCGGGTCCGAGGTCCATATCTCATCTCCATCTTCCCCCAGGAGAACTAGAGCCGCATCCAAAACGTCGCTTGAACCCGCCGCACCTAGTAGTGCGCCGGCCCGCCTGCCCAGCAGTTCGTCAAGGGCTTCGATGTGCACCGCTTTCATCAATCTGGCCAAATTGGACTGCCGGCCTGTACCGGTGCGCCAAACCTGGCCGACAATTCCGCCGTGGCTACGAGGAGGCCTGCCGGCAAGATACTCTGCTTTGACTGCCGCCACGGCCTCCCGGTCGTGATCCTCCAGCAGCAGCATCCCGCCGGCATCTAGAATCAGGCTCAAGCCCGTTTACCCCCGCGGGCCCGGGTGCCGTCGCTCTTCTTGGGACCTCGCACGGAGATTGCGCGGGAGCGCATGTGGCGAGCGGCCTGCCGCATCTCCTTGTCATCGATCACACCAAACTTGGCCTCATGTGCAGCAATGAACTCGCCCAGGGCGGCCATGCGTGAATCATGGTTCATTTGCCGCTGAAGCGCCTCGTTGACCCAACTGCTGACGGACTCCGCCGTGCCTGCTGCAACCGAAGCCTGCGCCGCTTCAAAAAGCTTTTTGTCGACGGATGCAGACAACCTCACCTTCGTTTTCATAAAATCATCATACAATCTTGGTGTAGATCTGCCACATCAGGATTGTCCCTTAGACCCCGGCGGGCAACCATAGAGGCATGGTAGCTCGCACATTTTCGCGGGGGCAAACGTGAAAAACTTTTCGTGGACCGGGCAGGTCACTATTCGAACCTTCTATCTCTCCTTCGCGCCTTCTTGCCCGAGCGAAGGTAATTCCAGGACCAGCCGTAAGGCATCTTCACAGGCCTCAAGGTCTGTGGGGCTAAGGAAACCGAATGGGCCGCTCAACCGCGTGATGGTAACAGTGAATATGCTGCCTGCTCGAAAGACCGATTTCAGCGGAAGGCCGGCAGCAACCCAATCGATGAGTGGAACATCGCCGGTCCCTGGTTTGCTCAAACGACGCTGGCTGCTCGTTATCTTCGCAACAAGAACATCTGGGCTGCCGCTATTGAAGTCAGCGGAAGACACGACACAGACCGGACGGGCCTTCGAAACCGTGGGGTCCTCTGAATATGGAAATTGACACCGGCAGAGTTCTCCGCGTTTAGGAGGCCCAAGCGATTGATTCTGCATTATGACAACGGCTATGTGCTATCGACGCTTATTTCGTCGTAGGCGCGGTCTTCCTCCGAAAACCAATCGATGCTCTCTAGGGCAGAAGGCGCGCCGGCAGGCCTATGCCATCCGAGTAGCTCTTCTCGGAGCTGCCAGAGATCGGTTTCTGCAACTTCGATCTTTGCTTGCGCGTTTGACATTTCCTTAACGTCCTGGGCTGGCGCCTCTTGGCTGGCCAATTCGGAGCCCAGGAAGCGCTCCTCGTAGTCGGCCACCGCTTCACGAAGGCGACGATGCGCCTCCCTTAATTGATGCAGCTCTGCAGGTTTCAACGCTTCTGCCGAGGTACGACGCTCCAATGGCCTGCTCATGATTCCATTATGGCAGCCCGCATCAACTTCCTATGAGATTGCGCTCAAGGAACTGACGGAAGAACTCGCGGCACCGCTCTAGAGACCACCGCCTGCCGGAGAGTGCCCTATACACCTCGGCACTGAAGAGCGCGTAGAGCATGTCGGTCGCGGTGTCCTGGCCGAGGCTGGCCCTGAGCCCATCCGGCTTTTCGGCAAGGACCCGGACGACCTCGCGGTAGGACTCGTAGCGGTGGCGCTCCGCCACCCCGACGATCTCCTCGCCCTCAGGGTCGCCGGCGGTCGCGTGCATCGCCGGGACGAGCGGGGCGATGCGATCGAGGATGGGCACGCCGGCCGAGACGAAGACGTCCAGCGCTTCGGCGGAGTTCGGGGCGGCGGCGAACGTCTCCCACCAGTCGAGCCAGACAAGCAGCTCTTCAGTCGGAGGATCCGCGGGGGGCTCGCGCCATCTGTCGAAGCCGAGGACCGCCGCCCCGATCGCCTCTCCGAGCAGTGCTGCCTTGGTGTGGAATGTGTAGTAGAGCGTCTGGACGGCAACCCCCGCCTCATGGGCAATAGCCGTCATCGTCGTGCCCCGATAACCCCCGGCGCCAAAGCACCGGTAGGCCGCGCCGACCATGCGCCGCCGGGTGGTCAAGGCGGTGGCGGCGCGGGTTCCGGTAGATGATCGAGAACGTGACATCCCTTGACTTTACTAGAGTCGGCCACTAAAGTATAGCTCTAGTGAAAGTTTTGTTTGCCTCGGTACCTGCCGACGGTCACTTCTATCCTCTGACCCGTATTGCGGTTGGGTTGCGCGATCGCGGTCACGAGATCGGCTGGTATGCGGGGCCGCGGTACGCGGCCAAAGTCGAGTCGCTGGGTCTGCCGGTGCACCCCTACCGGCGTGCTACCGAGGTCATGGCCGAGGAAATCAATGACCTGTACCCCGAGCGGGCCAAGCTGCGAGGCCCCAAGCGGCTTTCATTCGACGTCGAGAAGTTCTTCATCGCCAACGTTGAGCACAACTACCTCGACATCAGGGACTTGCGCCATAGCTTTCCCTTTGACATCTTGCTGTGCGATGGCGCCTTTTACGCGGAACGGCTCGTGCATCACGCCCTCGGGGTGCCGGTCATGGCGGTGGCCCTGTCGACGGTGCTTCCCAGTCCCGAAGGGCCTCCTCCTTTCTTCGGCCTGCGCCCGGCACGCAACCCGCTCGACCGGCTCGTGCACAGCGTCGTGCGCAAAATGGTCGCCAGCACGAACAAGGCTGCTGTGACCGCGTACAACGCGGTCCTGGCACGGTACGGTGTTCCGCCCATTTCAGCCGACGGATTCCCAGATCAGCCTGTAAGGGAGTTGACCCGCATTTTCCTCAACGCGTCGCCGGGCTTGGAGTTTCCCAGCTACCGACCCCCTGCGGGCGCCGAGTGGGTCGGACCGCTGCTCCCAGCCCGTCGGGATAGTGCGCGACGCCCACATAACTTGCCCGGGAACATCACCGACGCCAAAAGGAAAGTGGTCGCCGTTTCACAGGGAACGGTCGACAAAACCGACACATCAAAACTGATCGAGCCCACGCTCGCAGCGCTCAGAGACGGCCCCTACGTCGTTGTTGCTACCACCGGCGGCTCGCGGACCGAGGAACTTCGCACTCGTTACTCGGCGCCCAATGTGGTGATAGAAGATTTCATCGATTACGACGTCTTGTTCCCCCACGTGGACTTGTTCGTCACCAACGGTGGCTACGGCAGCATTCTCGAAGCCATGTGTCACGGCGTGCCCGTGGTATCCGCAGGAACCCGTGAGGGCAAAAATGACAACAACGCGCGGATCCAGCACAACCGTCTCGGCATCGACCTTCGCACCGAGCGACCCAAGGCGCGCCAGGTGGCGGCGGCGGTCACGAAGGCTCTGACCGATCCTGCGATCCGCAGGAAGGTGGACAGGCTTCGGGACGAACTGGCCTCTTACGAGCCGGTAACGATCATCGAACGAGCCCTTTTGGATCTGGCCTCGGCGCCGCCGAGGGGCGGCCGAGGCGTCGGCGTGACGTGACACGCTCCGCAACGCGCGGCATCGGCAAACGGATGACGGTCGGCACGGCCGGTCGGGGCATGAGGACCGCTGGGGCCGTTGTCTCGGTGCTAACAGGCCTCGGGTTCGGCCTGCCATGTGCGTGGGGAATCGTTCATCTGTCCCGTACCCGACAGGTCTGGACCTTCCTCGGCTACCCGACCTACGGCGGAGGGCCGTTTGAGCGTCTCGGGATCGAGACCACCGTGCCGCTAATGGCGGCTTTCGCCGCCGTGTGCGCAGCCGAGGTCGCGCTCGCGCCCGGGCTGCGGCGCGGGACAAGGGGCGGTCGGACCGCCAACTGGCTCCTACTTCCCGTGGAATTCGTCTTCTGGACCGGTTTCGCTCTCCCCGCCGGGCCGCTCCTCGGAGTCGCTAGAACTTTGCTCGTGACGGCCGGGAGGCGCAGCGGATCAATGGCCTGACTCAGACGCGCGACAGCCCCTAGCCCGACTAAAGACCACTAAGGATTTCCTTCCGCTTTCCCGGTACTCCTCTTCGGTCACCAGACCCTGATTGCGTAAGTCGGATACCTGCGAAAGGCGATCTTCGGGAGTGGCCCTTCAGATCCAAGCGGCGCTCGGCGATTCTCTTAGCGGCCGGCCTGACCTACCTGGACGCAATGCTGGAGGCTGAACTGGACGACCGAACGGAGGCGGCGGCACAGGTGCCTTGTCGAAGCGCGTTTTTCCCGGCTCAAGCGCTTGGAGGACTTCAATTTCAAGGAGGCGCCCCAGTGCCTTCACCGAGTACCAGTTTACTGACGCTCCTCGCCCGAGTAGTCCGTCGCGTAGATTGCCGCAGCCCAGTTGTCTTGTTCTGAAGCGCAAGCCAGTCCAAGACGCCATCCGGAACGGGGCCCCGACCTTTCGAGCCATAGCCAACTGAGCTCTTCCGAGCGCCGTTGAAGTTCCTGTGGATCGGGGGGCCAGTCTAGATCGCACAACTGCGCCAGCGTCCACCAGGCCGAGAACCTCCCCAGGGCGGCGCCCCTGCGCCGGCCGTACTCGCCTCCTACGCCCAAGTTCGAATAAGGCGCTGTCGGTCGGTCGGTGGTGGGGGAAGGATTCGAACCTCCGTAGGTTGCCCAACTGGTTTACAGCCAGCTCCGTTTGGCCGCTTCGGTACCCCACCTTGTGACTACTGCGGTTAGCCTCGCTAGGATAGCTCCGGCCGCACACCCACCCATAAGGAGGCGATTTGGCCCAGTTTTCATTCGACGTAGTGAGCGAGGTAGACGCCCAGGAAGTCGTCAACGCACTCGACCAGGCACGGCGAGAAATCTCCCAACGATTCGATTTCAAGAATACCGCAACCGAAATTCGCAACGAGGGGCAGGTGATCGAAATCCAGGCCAATTCCGAGGGCCGGGTGGAAGCGGCCCTGGACGTGGTGAAAGAGAAGATGGTTCGCCGTCACGTTTCCCTGAAAGCTCTGTCTCCGGAAAAGATGGAGCCGGCCGCCGGAGGCACCTTTCGGCAGAAGATAAACCTGGTCCACGGCATCAACGATGAAAAAGCCCGCACGATCAATAAGTTCATCAAGGCGTCCGGCGCCAAGGTCCAGAGCTCAATTCAAGGCGACCAGCTGCGGGTCACTTCCAAGTCCAAGGACGACCTGCAGAAGATCATCACCGCCCTCAAGGAGGAGGACTTCGGGATTCCGTTGCAGTTCACGAATTACCGATAGATGCAAGACTGCCTTTTCTGCAAAATAGCCGTCGGGGAGATGCCCTCGAGCAAGGTTTACGAGGACGACGCCGCCATGGCCTTCATGGACATCAATCCCTGGAGCAGGGGTCACACTCTCGTGATCCCGAAAGAGCACGCGGCGACGATCTTCGAACTATCCGAGGAAGGCGGCGGCGCGATGATCAAGGCGGTGCTCAAGGTGGCCCCCGCAGTCAAAGCAGCCGTTCAGGCTGAGGGGATGAACCTGCTTCAATCAAACGGGCGGGTGGCCTGGCAGCAGGTCGACCACGTCCATATTCACCTGGTTCCCAGATGGGCGAATGACGGGCTGCGGGCTCCGGCCAAGCCGCAACCGGGCGACATGGACGAGATCGGCCGGCTCGCCGAAGCAATCAAAAGGGCCCTGTAAGACACCCGTAGCGGCCGGGTGCCAGGTCGGCGGCAAAGGTGTTGGAACTTTCCTGCCGCCCTCCCGAAACCGGCCCCGCCCCCCAGCTAAGCCCCGAAGCGGACGTGTTCTCCAGCGTCGTTTCCCGTTACGGCGCCTTCGTGCAATCGGCGGATATCGCTCAGCTGGTACCAGACCCACTTGCTGGGCGTATTGCGATCGATCACTTCCTTCAGGATCGCAGCCAGTTCGGCTTTCTCACTCTTCTCCATCGTCAGGCCCCTGTAAAGGGCCTCGGCCATCTCGTGGATGTCGTACGGGTTGATCGATAAAGCGGCGTGGCCCAACTCGTACCAGGCTCCGGCGTTCTTGGAAAGGATCAGCACGCCGTCGTTCTCGTTGACGACCGGGCCTTCCTTGGCGACCAGGTTCATGCCGTCGGCGATCGGGTTGACCATCATGACGTCGTACTTCCTGCCGCAGGCCAGCGCCCTTACGTAGTTGTCCTCGTTGACGATTACGATCGGCTGCCAGTCCTCGGTGCCGAACTCTTCGTTGATGCGGTCGTGCATGTCCAGCACCTCGGCCTCATAGGCGTGGTATTCCGAGATGGCCCTGCGCGAGGGATAAAGCAGTGCGAGATGCACGACCTGGCCCTGCAATTCGGGGTGGGCATGCAGCATCTCCTGCAGAGCCAGGAAGCCCCTGACCACGTTCTTGGAAAGTTCGAGCCGGTCGACCCGCAGGATGAGCTTCCGGCCTCCGATGGTCCTCTCCAGCCAGTTGAGGTGGGGCTGCGCCCTGCGGGAATAGGCCAGCTTCTTGACCGAATCGGTGTCGATGGAGATCGGGTAGTCCCTGACCACCGTTTCCTTGCCCAGGTGCTGGACCAGGCCTTTGTCCATGTCGACTTCTGCTCCGAGAATCTCCTGGCAGCACCACATGAAGTTGCGCGACCATCTGCGAGTCTGGAACCCGAGCAGGTCGTTGGCGAGCATACCTTCGAGGGTCTCTTCGGCCATTGAACCGGGCAGCACTCGCATGAGGTCCGGCTGCGGCCAGGGGCAGTGCATGAAGTGGTAGGAGAACGCTTCGGGGACCAGCTTTCGCAAGTAGCGCGCCACGAGCATCAGGTGATAGTCGTGGATCATGACCGGCGAGGTCCCCTCGGAGCCCGAGATCTCTTCGGCCAGAGCCTCGGCAAATCGCTGGTTGACCGTCTGGTACCCGATCCATGAATCGTGGGTGATCCGGCTGAACCGCGGCTGAAAGGGCAGGTTCCACATGCTGTGCATCAGGAACCAGAAAATGGCGTTCGAGATCTTGTTGTAGTAGCGGTCGAAGGTCACGCGGTCGAAGGCGAGATAGCGCAGCCTGAGGTCGTCGCCCTCTCCCGGAACCTGAAAATGTTCGTCTCCGGTCTGATTGATCATCCTGCGGTCGCCGGCGCTCAGGGCGCTGGCCACCCAGGTCCCGGAGGCATGCTTCATGACCTCGGTCAGGGCGGTGACCAGGCCGCCGGCCCCCCTGGAGGGGACGAGGTTTCCGCTCTCGTTCTCGCTAAACGAAACGGGCCCCCGATTGGAGGCGATGATCAGCGACCTGCCGTGAAGGACATCCCTGAGGTCAAACCTCTGGCGCCGGCGCGACCCCGCCAACGGTTTCATGGATTAAGAGTTCCTATGTCCTTCACCGCCTCAAGGCTAACCTACCCGCCCCCGGACCAAAGTCACCCGGCCCTATAATTTTTGTCAATGCGACGCAGCGGTCCCCCCCCGATGCCTCCTCCTCCGGACCGGCTGCGCCGGGCGGGCCTGGCTGCCTGGAGCGTACTGGGAATCCTGGCGCTCGGGGCCGTCGTTGGCTATGGGCTGTATCTGATCCGGGTTGTCTTTCCGCCTCTGGCCCTGGCGCTTTTGATCATCTTTCTGCTTAATCCCCTCGTCAATGCTCTTGAAAGAAAAGGCCTGCGACGGGGCCTCGGCACCGCCGGCATCTACATGATCTTCCTCTGGGCCGCCATCTCGATCGGCACGCTTCTGGCCCCTCCTCTTCAGAGCCAGTGGAACGACTTGGCCGACCGGTGGCCGGAAATCCGCGAAAAAGCCGTAGACCTGGCGGAAAAGGGAGCCGGCAAGGTGGGGCTTTCGCTGGATGACATCCCCTTCCCGAGCCTCGGGGGCGCGGGGGAGTCCGGCTCTGGCGGTGGAGGTCTCGAGGTGGGCTCCATCGGCGCGGTTTTCGAGGGCTTCCGCGGGTTCGCCACCGGGGCTCTGCACGTCGTCCTGATCTTCGTGCTGGCGCCGATTTTTGCGATGTACCTGCTCATTGATTTGCCCAAGATCAAAAAGACCCTCGTCGAATACCTTCCCCCGGATCACCGCGACGAGTGGCTGGTGGTAGGCCGTAGATGCGCCCAGGTCGTCGGTGGATTCTTCCGGGGACAGTTGCTGGTGGCGACCATCGTCGGGGTGATGTCGGCTTTTGCCTTTTCCCTCCTGCAGCTTCCGTTCTGGCTGCCCATCGGGGCCCTGGCGGGGTTCTTCAACATAATCCCGCTGGTGGGGCCCTTTGTCGGGGGAGCGGTAGCCGTAGTCGTCGGCGCCTTCACCGGAGGGTGGGACATGGCCGCCTGGGCCGCGCTGGCGATGCTTATCGTCCAGCAGATCGACAACCATTTCATAAGCCCCAAGGTCATGGGCAAGACGGTCAGCCTCCACCCCGTGGCGGTAATGATCGCCCTGCTGTTGGGTGGCACCCTGGCCGGGTTCTGGGGGATCTTGATGGCCGTTCCCATCCTCGGGGTGACCAAGGTGATCGCCGGGCACTACTACGAAACCCGGGTGCTCGGGATACCGGATCAGGATCCGCTTTCCGCCGCCGGCCTGGTCACCGAAGTCGGCAAGGGCGGGCCCGCGGCAAGAGTGCGCCGGGGCAAGAAAGAGGCAAAGGGACTGCTGCGGCGCTGGCGCCGGGCTTGACAGAGCAACCCCCCGGTGGGATCTTGGAATGCAACTCATCTAGAGAGGCGTAGGGACGGGCCCGTTGACGCCTCGGCAGCCCCGGTGCTTTTGCTCCGGAAAGGTGCCAAATCCCGCCCGGAGGTGACCGGGGAAGATGAGCAGGACGATTTTGAAAGCCTGCCCATCGGCAGGCTTTTTTGTTTGAGGCGCATTGATGGCGAAGATTGAAGAACTGCAGTGCCGGGAGTGCAAGCGCACCTTTAAGGCCGCGCCGATCTACGTCTGTGATTTCTGCTTCGCCCCGCTTGAGCCGGTCTACGACTACCAGGAAATCGCCAGGCGCCTGGACCGCGCCAAGATCAAATCGGGACCGCTGACGATCTGGCGGTACGCCGATTTACTCCCGGTAAGCGACGAGGCTCCCAGAGTGGACATCGGAGCGGGTTTCACCCCCCTGATCAAGGCCGGCCGGCTGGCAGAGCAGCTCGGTCTGAAAAATCTCTACCTGAAAAACGACAGCGCGAACCCAACCCATTCCTTCAAGGACCGGGTCGTCAGCGTTGCCCTGACGGTGGCCAAGGAAATGGGGTTCGACACCGTTGCCTGCGCTTCCACCGGGAATCTGGCCAACGCGGTGGCCGCCCATGCCGCCCGTGCCGGCCTTCGCTGCTTTGTGTTTATCCCGGCCGACCTGGAGTCGGCAAAGATCATCACGACGGCCGTTTACGGGGGCAACATCGTGGCCGTGAAGGGCAACTACGACGAGGTCAACCGTCTCTGCTCGCAGATTGCCCAGAAGGGCGACTGGGCTTTCGTCAACGTGAACCTGCGGCCCTTCTATTCGGAAGGATCCAAGACGCTGGCCTACGAGGTGGCCGAACAGCTCGATTGGAAAGCGCCCGATCACGTGGTCGTACCGGTCGCCTCGGGCTCCCTGCTGACCAAGATCCAGAGGGGGCTGAACGAGCTCGATTTGCTGGGTCTCATCCCCGAGCCGGCGACCCGGATCCACGCCGCCCAGGCCAAAGGCTGCAGCCCGGTCGTGACTGCATTGAAGGCCGGAACCGATGCCATCAAGCCGGTGAAGCCCGACACCATTGCCAAATCGCTGGCCATCGGAAACCCGGCAGACGGATATTACGC
>JBOGWH010000034.1:0-1811 GCA_050692975.1 Actinomycetota bacterium
ATCCAGGACCGTCCGGTTTGGGTAATCGACCCAGCCGGACTTAAGACCACCACCATTTACGATGCTGCAGGCAGGCCGACCGACACCTATGGTCCGGCCGAGCAATCGGAATTCACCCCCGACAACCGCTCAACCACCGCACCGCACTCGACGACTGCTTATGAAGAAAACATAAATGGGCTGGCGGCCGCGTGGTGGGACACCCCGTCGCTGACCGGGCCGCCCAAGATTCATACCAGTTTTTCCAATTGGGCCGACTGGGGCTCAGGTTCGCCCAACGCCGTTGTGCCCTCTGACCTCTTTGCCGGAAGGCTGACGGGTGAGATAAACATCACCGCCGCCGGCGCCCATGAGTTCGCCGCAGATGTGGCCGCCGACGACGGCATCAGGGTGTTCATTGACGACAAGGCCGTCATCGATCGCTGGCAGACATATCGCAAGCAGGTGGAAACCGATTCTGCATTTGCCTACTGGCGTATGGGGGAAGCTTCGGGAGCAACAGCCGACGATTACACTGCCAACAATCGAGACGCCGCCTTTGCCGGAGCGCCATCTCTGGGCGGGGCGGGCAGAATCGAGGGCGATCCAGACACCTCCGTGCGTCTCGACGGAGTCGATGACCACATCTTGTCTCCCGCACTCTCGCCGGGAACTGAGTCGGTGACTCTGGAGTTGTGGTTCAAACCTGAAGCCGCCGGTGTGATCGTCAGCGAACTCGGTCAGTCCGCCATCAACACCGGCTGGCACGATTCCCAGCTGGAGATCCTGCCTACAGGAGAGGTATTGGCAAGCGTCTGGTCTTTGCCCCCAGTCAGTCTCGGCCTGGCTTCGTTCAACTCCTGGCACCACGCGGTGCTCCGCTACGATCGCACCAGCCAGATCCTGGACGGCTACCTGGACGGCGTGCGCTCCAGTACCGCCGTATCCGGTGACCGGATGGCCCCCTGGGAGTATTCGGCAACGCTGCGGTATGCAATCGGTGCCGCTGACTCCACCCACCGCGGCTCCGGAGGGGGATGGTTCAAAGGCTCGATTGACGAAGCGGCTATCTACAACAAGCCGCTCTCCGACTTCCGGATTCTTCAGCACTTTTCTTCAGCAAAGCTCACTGAAAGCGCCAGCCTCACAGCCGGGGCACATCGGATCAGAATTGACTACCAGGACCCAGGCGCATCTGCCAAGTTAGCACTGAGCTGGAAGCCTCCGGGCGGAACCAGCGCACCGATTCCCGCTTCCTTAATCAAACCCCGCTACGGCTTGGCCACCACCGAGGTCGACCCCGACGGGAAGACAACCAAGACGGAATATGCGCTACCGGAAAACGGCCTGCCCACTGCGACGATTATCGACCCGTCCGGGCTGAACCTGCGGTCGGAAACTGTCTACGAGTCGCCGGGCTCCGGGTTTTTGCGTCGGACCTCTCGGACCCTTCCCAAGGGAGAGGCGACCCGGGTCAGCTACTCGTACTTCGGCGCAACCGAGACAGCAGACAACCCCTGCACCACGGCCCCCGAGTCGATCAACCAGGCCGGGCAGATGAAATCCACGACCGCCCCCGACCCCGACGGGTCGGGACCCGCAGATCCGATCGTGCGCCAGTACCGCTACGACTCGCAAGGCAGAACGGTGGCCGAAAGAGTCGCAACCGATGCGAATTGGACCTGCACAACGTACGACTCAAGGGGAAGGATTGCTACCCAGAAAGATTCGTCGGGAAAGACCACCTCGATGGATTATTCCGTTCCCGACAAAGTGACGACCTCCTACAAAGACTCCTCGGGCACCGACCGCACCACCGTGGCGAAAACGGA
>JBOGWH010000035.1:0-6581 GCA_050692975.1 Actinomycetota bacterium
CCTCGGAGCCGGGGCCGTTGCCCTTGTAGTTGGCGTACACGTTGACCATCGCCTCGGCGCCGGCGTAATGGGCCATTGCTTGAGGTACGGGTGCATTTACCGAAACCGCGTTCGTGCCGGGCGGCACATCCAGGCCTCCGGTAGCGGCTTCCGCCGCCCCGGCCACCCGCAGGTCTGCCTTGTCTTCGCCGCCCATGCCTCCACCTGCGTAGGCAAAGACGACTAGGGCTCCCACAATTGCCACGGCCAGGCCGAGCCAAACTGCCGGATTAGATTTCTTGCTCACTTGATGTTGCTCCTTTCTTTATTCCTCGCGTCCGCGCGAGGAGACGGTTATGAGTTTCTGGGCGGGAAAAGCGCTGGGCTTGTTGAAAAAGAGGTTCGATACCGCATTTGCCGCTTGCGCCAGCGGGCCGAAGCTCACCTCAAACGACGCCGTCACGGTGATCGGCTCGCCGGCAAGGGACGTGGAAGGGTCGGGGACCACCGTGACCGAGCCCGGGGCAAGGGGCGACGCCGCACTCAAGACGGCCTGCTGTACCTCTGCTGCGGTTGGCCGCCTGGTCAGGGTTCCGGTGGGCGACACACGGGCGTTGACGTCGACCCGGCTGGCGTAGCGGACGCCCGAGCTGACCGCCCGCGACACCACTATGTACTCCCAGCCGGCCTTGAGCATCGGCGCCGCCATGGCGACCAGCACCATCAACGCCGGCAGCAGCAGGCCCAACTCGACGCTGGCGGCCCCGCGCTGGGCGAGTCCGGGGTTCTTCCAAACCTTGCGGCGCAGGCGCGGCCCTAAGGACCGGCCAGTCGCGACTCCGAGCGTCGTCATTCCCGGTTCCTTTCGGCGGTCGCCGAGACATCGATCGTCGAGGGCTGGGCGGGGCGATTCGTGCCCGGAAAGACATTGCCCAGGGCTCGTGCGGCGGTGCCGGCGGGGTTGGGAAAGTCGCAGTCGGCGGTTACCCTCACCGGGCTGTTCGACGAAGCGACCCCCGTCACGACGATCGCGCAGTCGGGAGTTGCTCCCGACTGGGAGAAAAATGGGGTGGAATCGTCAATCCTGGCCGCCACCGCAGCCGCAGAAGGATAGGCCCCGGTGGCGGTGCTGGGGAGGGAGGCGAGCCGGACGCCTTCCGTCACCGCGTGACCCAGAGAGATCTCGGCCGCGGCCCAAAGCAAAACGTAGATAAGCCCGAAGACGATCAGCAAGAGCACGGGGGCCACCACCGCGAACTCCACGGCCTCGGCTCCGGAATCGTCCTTATTGATCCGTCGAATCATGTCAGTCCACCAAGGTCGCCCGGAAGGCGCCTCTTGCATTGGCCGCGGCAACCGCGGAGGCCCGGTAGTTGCCCTCGGACTGCTCGTTGATGACCACCAGCGCCGCGTCGAGAATCGGGATCTGCGTCGCCGACAGAGGCCCCGATGAGACTCCAATCAGGAAGAACGCCTCGCCGGCAAGGGAATTGGGGTTGGTCGGATCGGGCTCATACGTTCCAACCCGCCCGGCCGCTGCTTGCTGGGCGCTTACCGCGGCATCGACGATGTCCAGGGCCGAAGGCGCGGGGCCGACGGGGGGGTCGTAGATGTCTCTCAGGTCCCGGCGCAGGTTGTACAAAAGGCTGGTGCAGCCGGCCCCCAGTCCCGGCATCAGCGAGCTCAGGCGCTGGTCGACCCGGTCGATAGCGTCGATCAGCGGCCTCTGTGCCGTCCTGAGGGCGTTGTTGAGATTGACCGGGTCGGTCATCACGTTGATCGAAGTGTTCAGCCCCAGCTCGATCTGGAGCTGCTGGGCGGGAAGAATCGGAACGACCACGGCATTTTTGATCCGGCGCAGAGCGGTAGCGGAGACCTGTGCCGTGCCGCGGTTCTGGCCGGTGATAAGGGCGAGCAGGGGCGGGCGAATGCCGCTGAACGCGTCGACCCTCATCACGGGGGTGAAAACGGCGGGCAGGACGTTGTCCAGCGGCAGGCGCACGAGCTGGTTCACGAGCGGCTGCAGGACGGGCCTTCGATCCGCGGCTTCGGCCGCCAGGGCGTTGGCGCATTCGGCCGGGGTGGTTCCGTTGGGGTCGGTGGTAAGGGCCGGGCGGATCCGCTCGTCGGCGCACATCGTCGATACGGGATTTCCGTTTCGGTCGGACTGGGGGCCGCTGCCCTCCCCGAAGGCGCCGAGGATCGAAGCTGAGTCGCCGGTCAGGCCCGACGAGCCGTAAGCGCAGGAAACCGCTCTCGGATCTGCGACTGGATCCCCCATCCTCGGCAGGTTGGGGCCGAAACCGGGGGCAAGGTTATAGATGGCCTGAGTGCCCGGCAACGGGAACGGCACCGCCGAGCGAAGCACCATCGGGTCGGCGGGAGGAATAGAGGCGGCTCCGGCCAGGGCGGCCTGGTCGGCGCTGCGCTGAAGCTCGTGTTTGGCGGCGGAGAGGCTGAAGGTGACCATGCCTCCGGCGACGAGGGCCAGCAGGACGGGAATCATCACCGCGGCCATCACGAGGATGGCGCCGCGTTCTTCGGAAAGCCTGGTTCTGAAGGGAGCGTTCATGGTTAGGAGCTCTTGTGTGGAAGTCCCCCCGGGGCCCCGGGACGGCAAAGCCGCCCCGGGAAGGGGGTGGTCGCTTCTAGCAGGTGCCGCTTCCGAACGGCAGCGCTGCGACGACCGAGCAGAAGGTGTCGTTGATCTTCCCGCCCAACAGCATCACGGCGGTGATAATCACCACTGCAATCAGTCCGACGAGCAGACCGTACTCGACGGCCGCCGCTCCCCGGTCCTCCCGGGCCGCGTCGGTCATCTTGTCGACAAGCCAAATCCACAGTCTCGGCACGCTTTTCACCTCGCTTTCCTTATCGCTACGGGCTCTTGCCTGGGGTAGGAGCCGGACGACTCCCCTCCGCGGGGCCGGTGTGCAGTGAACAAACACCGGGCCCCGGTTAATGTCTTCCGGATACAACCTCCTGGCCTCGATCGTTATCGGACCAAGCAAGGCGGCTCTAAATCGGCCCTTGGGGGGACAAACGGCTCTAACTTCGGGGGGACATTCGGCCCCCTGTGGGAGGGTCCGTATGGATACTTTTGCCAGGGCCGGACGGACCGGCGGCAAAAAATACGCAGTTAGGGTGACGTCCCCCCTACGACAGGGGGATGGTTGCCTTGTTGGCCGCCCGGCGTCGTTGCCGGGCTGCTGCTGGAAGTGACGCCCTAACCAGACGGCGCGGCATTGAGCCCCGGCCTAACCGGAGGGCGGGGCGTTCAGCCCCGGCCTAACCGGAGGGCGGGGCGTTCAGCCCCGGTTAACCGGGCGGCCGGGAAAGTTGCCCAAGAGCCGCCGCCGACATCTCGTCCATCGGCGGTTGCACGCCCGTCCAGATCTCGAAAGACAGCGCTGCCTGGTTGATCAGCATCCCCAGTCCGCTGTGGGCAATCGCCCCCCGGGAGCGTGCTTGCTCGACCAGCGGGGTCACGGCAGGCTCATAGACGAGATCAACCACCACACAGTCTGAATCGATTGAATCGGCAGGAATCGGAGAAAGGTCCGACTCCTGCCCGACCGGGGTGGCGTTGACGATAACGGCCCCCGGAGCAATCTTTACGCCTGGATCGTCCAGCTGATGGACCGTAAACGGGCAGCTTTCGGCCAAGGCAGCCAGCTCCATGCCCCGCCCGACGCTCCGCGCGAGAACGCTGATCGACCCGGCGCCGGCGCCGGCCATGGCGGACACAACCGCCCGCGCCACGCCGCCGGATCCTATGACCACTACAGGACAGCCGCCGACCGCCACCCCCGCCTCCTCCTCCAGGAAGCGCAGCAGGCCCTCTCCGTCGGTGTTATGGCCGATGAGCTTCCCAGCGGCAACCTCGATTGTGTTCACCGCTCCGATGCGGGAAGCGGCCGCCGAAAGGTCGTCGACGGCTTTCATAGCGGCGATCTTGTGAGGCATCGTCACGTTCATTCCCCGGACACCGCCCGCCGCGAGGCCTCTTATGGCCCGGGCGGGATCCGAGGCGACACCGAAGGTCAGGTAGGTCCAATCCATTCCCAACGCCTCGAAGGCGGCATTGTGGATGGCCGGGCTGAGGCTGCGGGCGACCTGCTGCGGGCTACCGACGATGCCTGCGACGTACGGCCCTTCCGGCCGGCGCTTGATGCTTGCCGAAGCGCTGTTGCTCAAAACGTGGGGCGCCTGACGCTTGCCGAAGCGCTGTTCGTAAAGACCGGCGAAGCCCCACGCAGGGAGGGGATCAGCAATTCCTGGGCTGTGCGGCCTTGGCCCTCGAAAACTCCGCCGGGCTGGCTGTGAAGGTGTGGTGGACGCAGTCGCTGCCCAGAACGTAATAGAGGTAGTCGACTGGGGCCGGCCGCAGTGCGGCGTTGATCGACCCCGCCCTCGGGCTGGCTATCGGCCCCGGGGGAAGCCCGGCGAACTTCCGGGTGTTATAGGGCGTATCGGATTCAAGCTGGCTGACCCGCAACTCCCTGCCGTCGTAAACCTTGAAGGCATATTGAATCGTCGCATCGATGCCAAGAGGGATATTGGACTTCAGCCGGTTGTGGATGACCGCCGAGATGTTTGCTCGTTCGTCATCGACCTTGGCCTCCTCCTCGATCATCGAGGCGATGATGATGATGTCGTAGGGGCTGCGCCCGAGCGCCGCGGCTGCGGTCATGTCTTGGCCGGCCAGCTGCTTTTCGAACTCGGCCACCATGCGCCTGACCAAAGCGGCCGCATCGTCCTTCTTTTCGATGAAGTAGGTCGTCGGGTACAGGAATCCCTCCAGGCTGTTGACGTTGGGGGGAAGGACCGACGGCCGAACGGTGGCTACAGTGGCCGCGGCGAGGAAGTCCGCCGCGGTTATGTGGCTCTTTTTCTCCACCTGAGCGGCGGTCTGCTCCAGGGTGAAGCCTTCGGGGATCGAGACTTTCACGTACTCGATGTCCGGACCCTTTTGCAGGCGAGCCAGGACGGCGTCGTAGGGCATCCCCGTCCGCAGGTTGTACCTTCCGGCCCTCAAATCGGTGGAGATGTTTCTGGTTTTCATGTAGATGCGAAATGCCAGAGCCGAGTCGATCACACCTTTCTGCTGCAGGGTATCCGCCACGGCCATCCCGGCCGTGCCCATGTCGATAGTGACTCCCACCGGCGCCCCGTCGCTGCTTCCCGAGGCCTTGGACTGCAGCCATAGATAGCCTCCCCCCACGGCGGCGGCCGCGATGACGGCCAGAGCGATGGCCAGAGCCAGGACGGTTCTCAAGCGGCGGCCCCGTGGGTCACGGACGGGATCCTTGGCGGGAATCCAGGAAGGCCTGAAGCAGCAGCGCCGCGGCGACCTTGTCGACCTTTCCCCGCTGCTTGCGCTCGCTTACTCCGCCGCGGCGCATGGCCGCGGCAGCATCTACGGTGGTGAATCTCTCATCAAACATATGCACCGGAACTTTAGCGACCCGCGAGACCTCTTCGCCAAACTCCCGGGCCGCGGAGGCTTCGGGTCCCTCGGTGCCGTCCAGCCGGCGAGGCAGCCCGACTACCAGAGCGACGGCCTCGCGCTCGCGCGCAATTCCCGCGACCTGCTCGGAGAGCGGCCCATCGTCGGTAGAAAGGACGCCGAGAGGAAAGGCCATCGTAGCCTCCGGATTGGAAACGGCAACACCGATACGCTGCGTACCCGGATCGATGCCCAGGAAAACTCCCGGCTCGTCAGGCACTGCCTGCCGTCAGGTTTTCGACGGCCCTGCGGGCGGCAGCTTCCGCCGCGTTAAGCGCCTCTTGTAGGCCGTCCTGCCTTGGTCCCCCGGCCACCGCCAGGTCCGGCTTGCCGCCCCCGCCTCCCCCGATGATGGATTTGCTCTCCTCCAGGACCTCATTCGCCGTGACTCCGGCATCAACAAGGTCGCGGGACACGGCGGCCACCAGATTGGCCTTCCCTCCGGCGGCGGACCCCAGCACGATCACGGCAGACCCGGCGCCCTGCCGCAGGGCCGTTGCCAGGGCTCGAAGTTCGTCTACTCCCCCACCTTCGCGTCTGAGCACGAACAGCCGGCTGCCCCCGACCGCCTTGGCCGCCCCCGACGACAAAATGCTTTTCACCTCACGCGACTGGGCTTCGGACTGCTGTTTCGTTATCTGAGCCTGAAGTTCTTTCATCGTCTCCAGAGTTTTCTCGAGGCGCTCGACCACACGCTCGGGATCGGTCTTGAGCATCTGGGCAACCTTCTCAAGCCTCTCCGCCTGGGAGTTGAGATAGGCGAGTCCGGACGGTCCCGTGAGCGCCTCGACCCGTCGGGTGCCTGCGGCCACGGAGCCCTCGTGGATCAGCTTGATGACACCGACCTGCCCCGTATGCACCACGTGGGTGCCGCCACAAAGCTCCTTGGAGTAGTCGCCTATCTCGACGACCCGGACGTAATCACCGTACTTTTCGCCGAACAGGGCCATCGCACCGATGCTGGTCGCGTAGTCAAAGGTCGTCTCGAAAGCCCGAACGGAGTCGTCCCAAAGAACCCGGCGGTTTAGCTCTTCCTCCATCCTCGCCAGGGTTTCGGCGTCGATCGGCTCGAAATGCGCGAAGTCGAAGCGCA
>JBOGWH010000036.1:0-4829 GCA_050692975.1 Actinomycetota bacterium
GTGCGGATTGCACGGGCTCCACGATCAGAGTCGGCGGGGGCGGCGGGGGTGGGGGCAAAGCTTCAGCGATCAGGTCGGCAAACACGCCGGCGCCTCGCGGCTTCAAATGCGTCCCGTCGCTGGCAAGCCAATCGGGATTCGGGGCGCTGCGCCCGAACCAGTCCACCAGCCTGATTTTCGGGTAACGGTTGAGCGCATCGGCAAGGACACGGTTGACCTCGTCCTGCCAGGGTTTTGCCACGCGCACGTTGACCAGAACCACATGCGGCACGGCGGCAAGCTCGACCATAAGGGCATCTATCCGGCTTGCCCGCACGGCGCCGTTGTTGCCAAGGTGAACGACGACCACGTCTCCGAGGCGGCCCTCCTCCCGCATCTTGCGGGCGACCTCCACGAAGTCGAGATTGCGGCGACCGAGCGAGGCATCTATGAAAGTTTGCGGCCCCAGTTTTGTCTGCAGGGCCCCCGCTGCGCTCACCATCACCGAGTCGCCGATGGCGGTGACGCGGAGATCGGGGCGGGGCGCGGCAGGAGCCGGATCCGACGATGGCGCCGGTACGGCGGTCAACTCCAGCACCTGCTCCGCCGGCACCCGGGGCACCGAGACGATCGTGCCGGCGGGAGCCGCAGGCGCCCGGGGCACCGAAGCAATCTTGCCGGCGGGGGCTTCCGGCGCCGGTTTCTGGGCGGCAATGACCTTTTCTCCTTCGCGCAGGCTTGCTGCTATTGGATCACCGTTGGGCAGCCCGGCCGATAGCCCGATCAGCGCGATCAGCAAGATCAACAGAGCGGCCGGGCGCAGCACCGGCCGGAACAGCGGGGCTAGCGAGGTGCGCAGGGAGGGGCCGGCGCTTTCGCCCCCGGAAGCCGGGAACGGCCTGCGTACCTGCCCCTCGACAAATCGGTAAGAAAGGGTCCCCAAAACAACCGCAACGAGGATGCTCAGCGGCGCGGTTACAAAACCCGGCAGCGAAACGTCCAGCCCGGGACGCAGCAGCACGACCGCGGGCCAGTGCCACAGATAGATTCCGTATGAGCGCCGGCCAAGCCATCGCAGCGGTGGCCGCTCCAGCAATCGGGCGGCCCGCCTTCGCTGCAGGGCCCCGTTGATGACCAGCAACGTCGATGCCTGGACCCCAAGAAAGCCCAGAGGGTACATGAGCCGGGATGTCTCGTTGCCCATCATCAGAAGGGCCCCCAGGCCGGCCAGTCCACCAAGCGCCCCGGCGTCGGCCCACCGCCCGGCATTTTTCCGGATCAGCCGCTTGGGCTTCCGCCCGTGCAGCAAGAGGAAGGCAAGAAGCACTCCCGAAAGCAGGGCGGAGATACGAGTTTCTGAGCCGTAATAGGCGCGCGACGGATCGGGGCTGCGGTACAGCATCGCCATCAGTCCCGCCGAAACGGCAATTCCCCCGGCAAGAAAGCCGGCGGCCTTGAAGCGGGTCTTGCTGGCCAGACGGCCGACCAGCAGAGGGCAGAGCAGATAGAACTGTATCTCGATCGCGATCGACCACAGGTGACGGACCATCGGCGGCCGGCCGGCCTGGTTGAAGTAGCTGTTACCGTCCCCGATGAGGCGCCAGTTCGTCATGCCGGCCACAGAGCTGATGACGTCGCCTTTTAGCCGGTGGGTGTCGTCGGGGGCCAGCAGCGGAGCCAAGAGCACCAGCCCGAGAAGTAGCACCACCAGCGCCGGCACGATTCGCCGTGCCCGCCGGTAAGCAAACCGGGTGTGGTCGATCTTCCCGGTTGCCTTTACCTCTTGAAGCAAAAGCGAAGCCAGCAAGTACCCGGAGAGCACGAAGAAGACCTCCACGCCTAGAAAGCCCCCCGGGACTGCAGAAGGGGCGACATGGTAGGCCACCACGGCGATGAGGGCCAGGCCGCGAAGGCCATCGAGCATTTTCAGGCGGCGCCTGGGCTTATCCATCGTTTAGTTGTGACCCTCCCTCAGGCGAAGCCGGCTGCGGTGCCGTCTTCGCCGTCGACCTTTTATAGCAGTTAGAAAGCAGTGCAAGGGGTGTTGGGACAGCTCAAAGATACCGAATTTTTCGCGACCTGGGCAACCTCGGGCGGGCCGCTCTCGGTTACGCTGTCCTCCGATGAACTCACCGAGACGTCACCGCCTGGCGGTAATCCCCGGAGACGGCATCGGCCCGGAGGTCACCGCAGAGGCAATGAAGGTGCTCGATGCCGCCGCCCAAGCCGAAGGCCTGGAATTCGACCGCACCGATTTCGACCTGGGAGCAGCCCGGTACATTGCCTCGGGCGAGGTGCTTCCCGACCCGGAGTTGGCCGAGTTGGCCGGCTATGAAGCCATTTTCCTGGGGGCCGTGGGGGATCCGCGGGTTCCGCCCGGGATCCTGGAAGGTGGGCTGCTGCTTCGCCTCCGCCAGGAGCTGGACCTCTACGTCAACCTGCGCCCCGCCCGGCTGTTCGAGGGAGTGCCCGGGCCGCTGTCGGAGACCGGCGGCATCGACATGGTGATAGTGCGCGAGAACACCGAAGGGCTTTACTGCCGGAGAGGGCGCTCGGAGTCCGCCGGGACCACCAACGAATACGCGACCGAGCTGTCCGTCAACACCGCCGTCGCGGTGGACCGGATCATCGGCTACGCCTTCGACCTCGCCGAGCGTCAGAAACGCAAGCTCACACTCGTACACAAGACCAACGTCCTTGAACACGCCGGCGGCCTGTACACGCGCCTTTTCATGGAGGCCGCCGCCCGGCACCCTGCGGTCGCCACCGAGTACCAGCACGTCGACGCGGCAGCGCTGCTGATTGCCACAGACCCCCGGCGCTTCTCATGCATCGTCACCGACAACCTGTTCGGCGACATCCTCAGCGACCTCACTGCAGCCCTCGCCGGAGGGATCGGATTCGTGGGAAGCGGCAACATTCACCCCGGAAAGACCAGCCTGTTCGAGCCGGTGCACGGCTCGGCCCCCGACATCGCCGGAACCGGCAAGGCCAATCCGATCGGCGCCATCCTGTCTGCGGCCATAATGCTGGAGCACCTGGGCGAAACCCGCGCAGCCGCCCGGATCGAGTCGGCCGTGGCATCGGCAGCCGGCAGAGTCGCCGCAGGTTCCATGACCTGCAGACAGATAGGTGACCTCGTTGCGGGTGAGGCGGCATGAGCGGCATCAGCGTCACCCGCAGGGAGACATTCTCGGCCGGGCATCGACTATTCGATCCGGCCCTCGACGACGCCAAAAACTACGAGCTCTTCGGACCATGCGCCAATCCCAACGGCCACGGCCACAACTACGTCCTCGAGGTAACGGTGGAAGACAAGATCGACGAATCAACCGGTTACGTGTTCGACTTGAAGCGGCTTTCAGATCTGATGAAGCAGCACATCATCGACGACATAGACCACCGCAACCTCAACCTGGAGGTCACCTGGCTGCAAGGCCGCAACCCGACCACCGAGGTGCTTGCCGAAGCGATTTGGCAACGGCTGGACGCGGTGCTGCCGCCGGGCACGCTGGCGCGGGTGGTCGTGCGGGAGACCGAGAAGAATTGGGCCGAACGCCGGCGCTGATCTCGCAGAGCAGCGGAGGGCCACCTCCGACCCTGCTCTCGCGCTATCGCCCCGAGCACCTCGCGATGTTCAGCGAGGAGGAAAAAAGGCGCTTCCTGGCCGGAGTTGATCCGGCAGTCGTGGCGGCCGCCGGGAGCGACGAGGAGGCCTGGAGTACGGTCGCGGAGGCGCTCGGCTGGGAGTTGCTCTATCGGGTCGAGCCGCAGCTTTACCATCGCCTGGTTGCCGGCGAGAAGATCCACCCCGGAATACTTGAGTGGCTGCCCGAGCGTATCGGCAACGCGGTCGAGCTCGGGGCGGGGACCGGCAGGCTCACGGTAGAGCTCGCCCCCCGCTGCGACTGGTTAATTGCGGTTGAGCCGGCCGAACCGATGAGAAAGATCCTCAGGCAAACTCTGGCCGACGAGAAGATCGGCGGGGTACGGGTTGTGGAAGGCTACTTCGACGAGATCCCCGTCACCGACGGGTGGGCTGATCTGGTGGTCAGCTGTGGTTCGTTTACTCCCGACAGCGCTCACGGGGGCGAGCCTGCCCTTAAAGAAATGCAGCGGGTTTGCTCCCCCGGCGGCCAGATCGTGGTCATCTCCCCGGCCCAGGGAAGCTGGCTGGCACAGCACGGCTTCAAGGCCGTTGCCTTTCCCGGTGAGGCCATCCTCGAGTACTCCAGTCCCCAGGAAGCGGCCGAAATCGCCAGGATCTTCTTTCCCTCTCAGGCTGAGGGGATCATCCGCAGCGGCAGCTCCAAAATCCCCTGCGATGTGACCGGCTGCGACCCCCCGCACATCCTCTATTTCAGCAAGCCCGGCTCGTGAGCTGGATCGACGGCCGGGTGGCGGTGGTCACCGGTGCAAGCCGCGGGATCGGCCGGGCCGCCGTGATGAAGCTTGCGGAGGCAGGGGCCATCGTCGTGGCGGCCTCCCGCAGTGAGGGTCCGCTCGATGAGCTCCAGCGGGAAATCGAATCCGCCGGACTAACAGGTGCGGTGGTGGCCTGCGACGTCACCGACCCAGCGGCGGTGGACCGGGTCTTCGAAACCGCCCGGCAGTTCGGCGATCCCACCATCCTGGTGTGCTGCGCCGGATGGACCCATAAGGCGGCGGTGGACGAGATCAACCCGGCCGACTTCCGCCGGACGGTGGAGATCAATCTGACCGGCACCTTCCTGTGCTGCCGCGGGGCCTGGGAGCCCATGAAGCGATCCGGCGGGGGCCGGATCATCACCTTCTCGTCGCTTTCCGGCGTCTACGCAACCGACAAGTTCCCGGGCCTCGCCGCCTACAAC
>JBOGWH010000037.1:0-3713 GCA_050692975.1 Actinomycetota bacterium
GAGGCGGCCGCCACTTCGTCCTCTCTTATTGCGGCCCAGGCGCGGCCGATGCGGGAATGGTTAAGACGGACGATGACTGCAACCATGATTGCGGTAAGCAGCAACAGCAGATAGTAGTAGCCGCGAGGGTCCAGCCCGAAATCGTAGTCAACAGGGCCGAGGTCGATCCCCGGGTGGGGCATCGGGGTGATCCCCCTGGGACCCACCGTCACCGACTCCATGTTCCTTGCAACGATCCGAACGATTTCTCCGAAACCCAGCGTCACGATCGCCAGGTAGTCCCCTCTCAATCGCAGGGTAGGCGCACCGAGCAGGACCCCCGTCACCATTGCCGCGATCAGCCCGAGGGGAATTAGAAGCCACATCCAGGCCTGCCAAACCGGCGGAGGGGGAAGATTAACGCCGCCTTCAAGGAAAAGGGCTTTGGCGTAGTCACCGGTGGTGATGATTCCGAAGACGTAGTTGCCGATGGCGTAAAAAGCCACGTAGCCCAGGTCGAGAAGGCCGGCAAAGCCAACAACCACGTTGAGGCCCAGAGCCAAAAGGGCGAAAAGAAGCACGTCGATGAGAATTGACTGCCAGAACTTCGACAGGGGCAGCGGCAACAACAGAACGGCCAGTGCCAGGACGCCGGCTACCGCAAAACGCCGGGGCGGCCCGGCCTCGTTCCAGAGCTTCGTCACCCTCGCAATCACGCCCGCACCTGCTCCCCAAAGATGCCTGAGGGACGAAACATGAGGACGGCGACGAGAATCAGAAATGCGATGACGTCCTGCCACTCGCTGCCGATGCACGTCACACCGAGATTCTCGGTGACCCCCAGCAACAGTCCTCCCGCGACGGCCCCGCGAACATTTCCGATCCCTCCCAGCACCGCTGCGGTGAATGCCTTGATACCCGGAAGGAAGCCGATATTGAATCGCGCCTGGCCGAAGAAGATCCCGTAAAGCGTCCCCGCCGCCCCGGCCATCAGTCCGCCCACCAAGAAGGTGACGAGTACCACACGGGCAATATTCACGCCCATCACCGACGCGGCCTCCGGATCCTGGGCCACCGCCCTGATGCCTCTGCCTGTGCGGGTCCCCATGACAAAGCGGTCGAGAAGCAGGTACATGACGACCATCGTCGAGAGCACGATCAGATGGTGGTTCGAAACGTCGTAGCCGAAGAGGGAAAATGCCCGGCTGCGGGCTACGACATCGGGATAGGCCCTGGGGGCCGGCCCTCCGACCGGAGTGAGCACGAATAGTAAGCTGGACAAGAACAGAGACGCTCCGATGGCGACGATCAGATACGAGAGGCGAGGCGCCCCCCGGCGGCGCAGCGGACGGTAGGCGATTCTCTCCAGCAAAACTGCGCCCAGACCTGAGGCAGCCATTCCCGCAGCGATCGCCAGTATTGCGGCAACAAGGACGATCGGACCGGCGCTTCTGTCGAACAGCTCCAGCGTATAGAGACCGGCAAACGTGCCCAGCATGAAAATCTCCCCGTGGGCGAAGTTGATCAGCTGGAGGACGCCGTAGACCATTGTGTAACCCAGGGCGATCATGGCGTAGATCGAACCCAGAGTCAGGCCGTCAAATGTATGCGGCCAAAACCCGGTCGCGAGACAATCGGGGATCACCGGCTACTCTGCGATCCCGGTGCCCCGGTCGCTTTGGAGCCGCCGCCTAGGGCGAGGCGGTTCCCCCGGGCGAGGCCGTGGCGGCCGGTGAGCCGGTTGCTCCCGGGCTCGCAGCTTCCTTAACGACCTCTTCGGCCGGCCCGATGAATTCGAACTTGCCGTTGCGATGACGAAACAGGTTGATGACGACCGACTCATCGACCAGTTCCCCGTTGGGCTGCCAGTTGTAGACCTTGGAGGTCCCCTTGAAGTCCTTGACGCTGCGGATGTTTCCGGCCACTTTGGCGCGATAGGCCTTGATGTCGGAACCCGGCCTGCCTGCCTTCCGGATCGCCTCCAGAATGATCCGGGTAGCGTCGTAGCCTTCAGAGGAATACACCGTCACCTCTTCCCCGATTTGATCCTTGTATTTGTCGGCAAACTCCTTGGCCATAGGGTCGTCCGACGCCGTCAGGTCCGCACAGGGACAAAGGAAGTAGGAATTTTCCTCCTGCTCCCCCGATCCTTTCGTAAAAGTGCCGTCCTTGGCGCCATCGCCTGCCAGCAGCTTGCCCTGGTAACCGCGGTCACGGGCCTGCTTGATGATCTTGCCGGCCTCCGGAGAGTAACCGCCGTAGAAGAAGACGTCCGCCTTGCTGTTGGCCAGCTTCGTCGCCAGGGCGCCGTAGTCTTCCTTGTCCGGTTCGATCCCCTCAAAGCCGGCCAGGACCTTAGAGTCGGTTTCGTTCAGACGGTTTCGCACTATCTCGGCCAGCCCCTTGCCGTAGGGGGTGTTGTCGTGGGCGACAAATACCTTCTTGGCGCCGAGGTATTTCAGGGCGACGTCGGGGGCAGGTCCTCCCTGGGAGTTGTCGTTGCCGAGCGCCCGCCACCACGACTTCCAGCCCTGCTGGGACAGGCCGGGATTCGTAGCCGATGGAGTCACCTGGGGGATTCCTGCCTGCTGAATGATCGGGTTGGCGGAGAACGATTCTCCCGAGAATCCCGGGCCGACTATGGCAAGGACCTTGTCGTCGGCAGCCAGCTTTTGGGCCAGGGGCACTGCTTTGTCCGCATCGCCCTGGGTGTCCTCAGACTGCAGCTTGATCCTGACCGGAAAATCCTCGTCGTCGTTGACTTCCTTGATTGCAACTCGGGCCGCTTTGTTTTGCCCCACGATCAGCAAGGCGGTGGAGCCGGTGAGATCGCCCATCAGAGCGATTTTGTACTCGGGTTTCCCGGTGGTACCCCCCCTGTCTTGGCCTGCCTCTTCCTGCGCGCAGGCTCCAAAAATCAGAGTCATGAGCACCAGGAACGCGGACGAACCGACGAGCTTGCGATTTCGCACTTTCAACCTCCTGTAGTCGACCCAAGGGCAAAAGCCGGACGGCGCTGATTTTATCCTGCTGCAGGGTCCGGTAACCATCTCTGCGGGTCAGCCGCCCAAGGGCGAGCCCAACCGGCTCCAGCCCGGTCCGACCAATTCCCGAGATATCGATACCCCAACTCTTCACACAACAGCGCAATGACGCGATTCTGAGCGGCAAGCTCGGGCCTTGCCTACCGCGTCTACCTGTTCTCCCGAAGGGCTCGCACTCTCACGCTGGGATGACCATCGGCCAATAGCCGCATGTCCTCCGGGTCGGCGGTAAGGATGTCCGCCCCGCCGGGCCCCGACAAAGCCTCGGCAACGATCAGTGCATCGATGGTCTTTCCGCCTGCACCCGGCCTGGCCAGCAGTCCCCCCGCCACCCGGCCGCGGGCCTCATCGCTGGCCGGAATGTCGAGGCGCGCCAGCACCCGGTTCACCCTGGCGTCCTTAGGTCCCGATCCCCGTGTCGTTTCGGCGACGGTCACAGCAGGCGCGGCTACCCTCATCCTTCGCTCCCGCGCCACCCGAAGCGCCGCTCTGGCCCGTGGCTCAAAATCCGCCAAGGCCGAAATCGCCCCGGCGTCCAGGATCAGTCTGCGCGCCATTCCCTGCGGACCTCCTGGATCAATTCGTCGGCCAGCGGACCCGCCTCATCGTCCATCTCGTCCAGCATTTGATCAATGCGTCGCCCATGCAGCCAGTCCGACAAAGCATCGTTCATGATTCTCGACAGCCCAC
>JBOGWH010000038.1:0-1607 GCA_050692975.1 Actinomycetota bacterium
CTCGTCGGGGGCGCCGTTGGAATGGAAGCGGGCAAGGTAGAAGTCGCTCGAGCTTTCGGTAAGGAGTCTCGAGGCGCTGGGTTGCGTCTGTGAAACCTCCCCGGCGACCAAGATCTTTCCGTCCTCTTGAACTGCCAGACTTCTTATTCTCGGGGGATAGTACTCGCCTGTCGCTTCCACTCTGGTCCCGTTTGCACCCGCGGCAAATGTCGGATCGTAGGCCCCGTTGGGCAGCAGCCTCAACAGCATGGGGACGTTCGTGCCAAATAACCCGTTGGTTCCGACCAGGATCTTTCCGTCTTTCTGCAACGCCATCGCGCCTGCCCCGTTGACGCGATGCCCGGTCATGAGCTTGCCGCCCGTCCCGAATGTCGGATCGAGGTATCGATCGCTGAGCCAATCCTGAGCATAGTTCTGCCATGGGAGCTGGCCCGAAGAGGGCGCCGCTAGAAAGGGCGAGACGAGCAGGCCTGCCACCAATAGGAGAATGCCTGCTCGTCTCATTTAACTGTCCCTCCCCCCGAAAAGGGGGTTTACCTGCGACCGGCGGCCCGGCTCATGCGAGCCCGGGCTCCGGCCGCAGCCAGAGCACCCGTGGCAAGCACGCCGACGGCAAGCAAAGCGACGCCGATCGCCATCGGGGAGGCCGATCGTGATTCCTCTGTCGGGACGCCTGCGTCCGCGCCCGGCGAAGCCCGCCTGGCGGCGAAGCCCCTCCACAGATCGTCGCCCGAGATAGAGTCCTGCCGGCCACCGGCTTGCCCGGCGCGCTCGGCAGGCGCCGCCGCCTTCAGGCTCTGGTGCGCACTTGCCGGGGCGGAGAATCCGCTCCCGCTCCCCGAGACGACCGGCGGCGCTGCCCCGACGACCTCAAAAGCCGTTGAGCCCTTGCCCACGATGGTTCCCGAAGCGTCCCTCTGAATGGCCACCAGGTAGTGTGTTCCGGCCTCAGCCCTTGAGGGGACTTTTAATTCGGTGGAAAAAGAAGGCCCGGAAGCGGTCGCGACGAGCGGCCCGTCGGGGGAATTCCAGCGTATCTGGACCTCTCCGGGGTTGAAAGAGCCGCCTTTGACGGTTGTTGCTGCCCCCGCGGAACCTTTTTGAGGGTTGGCGGCTTCGAGATAGGCGGACTGGGTGCAAGCCCAGGCCACCGCCGCAAATGCCAGAACAATCACCAATCCGGCCATAAAAGCCCGCCCGGTGATGGTCGGAACGCTGGTTTTCATGCTAAATCCTTCCTGTTTAGAGCCTAAGTCAATCTTGCCAGGCACAAACAGGAAGTCAATCCTTCTTAAGTTGGGATTTTGGGGCCCAGCCTCGGGGGCGCTACCCCAGGTTTTTCCAGCTTTGCCCTAAGACAGCGCCCGGAGCTAGGGCTGGAGGGCCGGCGGTTTGGAGGTAACGGCCCCCAGGGCCGCCGTGGACACCGTGCGCGCGTATTTCTCCAGCGCTCCGCTCGTGTAGCGGGCGGGGGGAGCCGACCACCGGGCCCTTCGAATCTCAATCTCCTTGTCCTCCACCAACAGGTCAAGCCGCCGGTTCGGCACGTCCAGGACGATCTCATCGCCGTCCTCGACCAGAGCAAGCGGCCCCCCATCGGCCGCCTC
>JBOGWH010000039.1:0-2336 GCA_050692975.1 Actinomycetota bacterium
GTCTCACAGGTGCAACGTGGCCTGGAGATAGCAGATTCATCAGTTCCCGAGGGAGACTCAGGCCTCACTCCGATGACCTTCAAGCTCTATCTCTCCAGTCCCAGTGATGAACACGTAAGAGTGAATTATGCGACGGTGGAAGGCACGGCGGTAGCGGGAGCTGATTATGAGGACAAGCAGGGAGTGGTGGTGTTCGAGCCCGGAACGGTGGAAAAAAAGGTCGAAGTCCAAGTGCAAGGCGACGATCTCTTCGAGCCCGACGAGATCTTCCAGCTCAAGCTATCCGACTCAGTCAACGCGCTTGTCGTCGGTCCCGCGGCCACGGGCCGTATCGAGAATGACGAAGGAAAAAAGGCCCCGCCGAGTTCTGGAGAGTCCGCGAAGCTCAATATCGGGAACGCCAGTGTGGTTGAGGGGGACGCTGGGAGGCGGCTCGCCAACTTCAATGTGATTCGAACTGGGCCGGTGGCGGGACCTGTCTCGGTTAGGTATCGGACTTTGGACGGGACGGCGTCATCGCCTGCTGACTATTCAGCTGCTTCAGCCCCCATATTTTTTCGCCCCGGTGAGCGAATCAAGGGAGTTCGTGTGCCAGTTTTTGGGGACGCGCTCGACGAGCCGGACGAACAGTTCCGGGTTTCTTTGTTCGAACCATCAGGCGCCCAAATTGAGGATGGAATCGGACTTGCAACGATCATTGATGACGATGGACCAGAAATAGCGCATCCTGGGGGTGCTGTGTACGTTACCGGCCATGATCCGGAGCAACACTACCTTGAGCCTGAAGCACGTGCGCGCGAAGGGGCATCTGGGAATCCAGACGGAGCCGGGGCAATCATCCGTCAGGCAGTGAAGTACGTGACATTTGAGAAGCCAAACCCGAAGATATTGCAAATAACATCTAGCTATCCAGCAACGACTCTGGCAGCTTTAGGTTTTACGAACGTAGAGTTCGCCAGCTCGACAAATCCGACAAGCCTACCAGTTGGCCCACTTGGCGTCAAGAACCTGAAGACGGTGGATTTCAGGCAGTACGACGCTGTCGTGGTTTCCGGTTCAGACTATCTTACGGAGCAAGACGCTATGGCTCTTAGTGACCGAGCCCAAGAGGTCTTCTCGTATGTCGAAAGGGGCGGGGGACTGGCTGCTTTCGAAGAGGCGCCCTTCGAAGAGCCCTTCGGATTCATGCCATTTCTGAAGTCTTCGGCTTACTTATACCAATATGAGATAGGTTTTCAGATAACCCCCTACGGAGAGTCGATGGGACTTAACTCGGCCGACGTGGATGGCAACATCTCTCACCAGTACTTCCCTGAAACGTGCGATTGGGAGATCGTGGATGTGGACCGGCAGTACCAGGCAATCAGCCTGGCGACCCGTGACGGCGCCTTTTGCGGAGAGCGAAGTGAGCTTAACTTGGACACCGGAGATGAACGAACCGCCCTCCTTCAACCCGGAGGCAGGGACCCGTCGCGCGCCGATATATTAGCCAAACAAGATCCGGTAAATCAGCCGCCCAACCAGCCCCCCGCAACTCAGGCGACGACGCGAGAAGAGGTCCCCACGCAACCCTTTCGGCATCAAACCGTGGCCGAGGTTCCTCCCGCCGTTACATTAGGGCAGCAGCAGGTTCAGCAATCGGGGCAGCAGCATTTTCTTCAGCAGGCGCAGAGCGCACAGCAAGCCTTATCCCAGGCTTCGCAGGTCCAGCAGGCGCACCAAATCGCTCCCGCCCAGGGAGCTGTCGCAGCGGTGAAGCACCGCGAGATCGAGGTGCAGTTGGCGAAAGCGGAGGAGGGGACTAAAAAGCTAGGCGATCGCTCGCGGCCTGGAGTTCGCCCAGAGTCGTATATGGCGTCATCGAGGCAGTCCTCCAACCTGCCGGTGACTTGGGCAATCCTTCCGGCGATAGCGGCGGGCGCGTTCTTGATGGCCCGCCCACGAAGGACGATGCTTAAAACACGCCCGGTGTACGAACGGGCGCAATCCGGACGGGTCGTACCAAACAGCTCAGTCCGGGCCGCCCGTCGCCGCAGAGGGTGAGCAAGAGGTGTGAAGGCTACGGGCAGGTGAAGGTTGCCTACGGCAAGGCCACGACGCAGGAGGTCCCCATGCCGTCCAGTGCATCGATCCGTTCCATGTCGTCCAGCTTGCGAACTTAAACGTCGACCGGGCCAGAAGATGGGCGTGGAATCTTGAGAGACCATCCAAGCGGTCGAAAAAGCTGCCTCCCGGCCGGCCTCCGGGGCCGGCTTCCCCCAAAACCGACGCCGCAAAGGCCGGCTGGGTGAAGGACACCCGCTGGGCGCTGATATAGGACCCTGTCTATCTCACGT
>JBOGWH010000040.1:0-14892 GCA_050692975.1 Actinomycetota bacterium
AGGTTGCCCAGGGATCCCGCCAGTTCGTCGGCGGTGCGGACCGGCCGGGTCGAAATGCGCCACTGGGCGGCCAATCCGCCTCCGGAGAAAACCCCGATATGCGTCTGGGTGTTGCCGGCGTCAATCGCCAGCAGCATGTGCTTGCCGGAGCGGCGTTGCCGGGCGATTGCCTGCGTTTACCAGCACGAGCTTCGGGGCGTGGGCCCGCGCTTCAGAATCCTTCATCTGTACGTAGGAACAGATGATCACCCGGTGCCCGGCCGGAATGAGATGGGCCGCGGCGCCGTTGATCACGACCCCGCCCGAATCTCTTTCGCCCTCGATCAGATAGGTCTCCAGGCGAACGCCGTTATCGACATCGAGGACCTGCACCTTCTCGTAGGGGATCATCCCGGCCGCCTCGGTGAGAGCGGGGTCCACCGTGATGCTGCCCTCGTAATCGACGTTGGCGTCGGTCACCGTGGCCCGGTGGATCTTGCCGTAAAGCATGGTGCGCTTCATCAAACCTCCTGGTTCAGGCCGGCGGCGCCGGTCCCGACTGCAATTGCTGGTTATTAAGAGATTACTCCGGGGGATTCAAGGTTACGTTGTCGATCAGCCGCACGCCCCCGACATACGCCGCAGCAGTCAGAAGCGCGGGCCCCGAGACCTCGGCCACAGGCTCAAACGAATCACGATCGACCACTTCGGCGTATTGAAGTTCTACCCGCGGCCGGGCAGCGAGAGAGTCTTGAACCGACGCGACCAGCACCTCCGCGGAAGATTCACCCGAAGCCGCCAGAACCCCGGCCACCGACAGGGCCTCGTAAAGGGCCGGCGCCGCCCGGCGGTCATCCGGGTCCAGCCGGGTGTTGCGGCTCGACATCGCCAGCCCATCGGACTCCCGAACGGTGGGGCACCCGACGATCTCCAGGTTGAAGACGAAGTCGCGGACCAGGCGCCGCACGACGGCCAGTTGTTGGGCGTCCTTCTCACCAAAGTAGGCATTGTCCGCGCCGACTGCATTGAACAATTTGGCGCAAACGGTCGCGACCCCGTCGAAGTGTCCCGGCCTGAAGCGTCCCTCCCCGAGGTCGCCCAGGCGGCCGGTGAGCACGGCAATTTCCGCCTCACCGCCCGGGTACATCTCTTCCACGGAAGGGGTGAACAGGATCGCGGCCCCCGCCTCCGCGGCGATCGCAGCGTCGCGTTCCAGATCCCGCGGATAATCCAGGAAATCCTCGGCGGGTCCGAACTGGGTGGGGTTGACAAAAACCGACACGACCGTGAGATCGTTTTCGGATGCCGATCTTCGGATGAGGGATTTATGGCCGCCGTGCAGGAATCCCATGGTCGGCACAAATCCGACCGAGGCGCTTCGATGGGCCCGAAGCAACGCTCGCAGGTCTTCAATCCGTCCGGCGATCTTCATGCCGGAGGCCGCAGCCTGCCGGGAAAGGGCCGGATACCGCTCCGGTCGATCACGAGGCCGGCAAGCTCAACGCCTCCGGGCAGCGAGGCCTGCGGCTCCAGATCCAGCAAGGGTACGAGAACAAAGGCCCTTTCGGACAAACGGGGATGGGGGATCCGCAGACTCCCGGACGAGATCTCGAGATCTTCATACAGCAGTATGTCGAGGTCGATCTCCCTCGGCCCCCAGCGTTCGCGATGCTGCCGGCCAACCTCCTCCTCCGCCTGCTTCAGCGCCGCGAGGAGAGTTGGCGGCAGAAGATTGGTTTCCAGAAGAGCCACCGCATTGAGGAAGTCGGGCTGTGGTGGGCCCACGGGGTCGGTCTCGTAAACCGGAGAGGCCCGCACGGTGCGAGCGCCCAGGCCGTGCAGAACCTCCAGAGCGCGCTGCATGTTCCCCAGGCGATCTCCCAGGTTGCTGCCCAGGCCGATGAACGCTTTCAGGGCCAAAACGCCTTGATTGAGACGTGTTCCATAAGGCCGTCTAGTCTACGCAGCGCTGCGAAGGACTACGCTTATAAGCAAGCATGGAGTTCACCGAACCCCGCGTTGCGGCACTGATCGATGCCGGCATTTCGCTGGCGGCGGAGCATCGCATAGAAGCTCTCCTCCAGCGCATCGCCGACCTGGCCCGCCACGTCATCGGCGCTCACTACGCCGCGGTGGGGGTCCTCGGCCGGGGGGGAGAGTTGAAGGAGTTCGTTCATTCCGGAATGGAACCGGATGCTCTGGATAGGATCGGGCACCTTCCCGAGGGGGTGGGCCTTCTCGGGGCGATTATCGAGGAGGGCGAACCGCTTCGTCTTCAAGAGATCTCCTCCCACCCTCGGTCCAGCGGGTTCCCGGCTAACCACCCGGTAATGCACACCTTCCTGGGCGTGCCGATAGTGGTGCGGGGCACCATCTTCGGCCGCCTTTACCTGACCGACAAGGAAGGGGAAGCGGCGTTTTCCAAAGACGACGAGCGGGTCGCCCTGATGCTCGCCGGCCAGGCGGGAGTGGCGCTGGAAAACGCCCGGCTCTACGACGAGCTGCGGGGACGAAACACCGAACTGGCCAGAAGACTAGCCGAGCTTTCCTCCGTCGCGCTGCTGGGGGACCTGCTGGTAAGCGGGCAGTCGCTCGACGAAATGATCGACTCGGCTCTGGAGCAAGCCCGCGCGTTGACGGGGGCAGAGCGAGCCCTCCTGCTGATCCTCGACGAGACCACCCACGATCTGGTCATACGAAATGCTACCGGTGACGACTTCGCCGCCGGCCTTCCCGGGTCGAGGCTTCCCTCAGGAGGCGCCAAGGCCTTCCAGGTATGGCGCCGTCAGAAGGCCGAGATTGTAGAGGACTACTCGCGAGACGCGGAGGAGGACGTGCGCACATACTGGATGCTGGGAAGTCCCCGCAATGCCGCTCTGGCGCCCCTCATGGCCCGCGGCCGGTGCCTGGGAGTAATGTCGGTCCACAACCGCTCCGGAGACGACACCTTTGGGCGGGACGACCTCACGATCATGCAGATGCTCGCCAACCAGGTCGCCGCCGCCCTGGAGAACGAGAGACTCAGGGACCGGGTCCGGGATATGGCGCTCCTCGAAGAGCGCGAACGCATTTCGAAGGAGCTACACGACGGGGTGATCCAGTCGATCTATTCGGTGGGGCTCTCGCTGCAGGGGACCATGTCGATGCTCGACTCGGATCCCGGGCTCGCCCGCAAAAGGGTCGATGCGGCCATCTCGCATCTCGACGAGGTAGTCACAGACGTCCGCAGCTATATTTTCGAGCTCCGGCCGAGAACCGTCGAACGGCGCGGCCTTCCCCAAACCTTTCGCGAGCTGGTCCGGGAACTCCAGACCAACACCCGGGCGGAAGTCGACGCCCAGATTGATGAGGAGGCTTTGGCGTGGGTGCGGGAGGAGAAACAAGCCGACTTGATACAGATTTTGAGAGAGATAATGTCCAACATAGCCAGGCATGCGGGAGCGTCCCTGGTTGAGGTAGAAGCCGCGAAATCGGATAGAGGCGTCCTTATACGCATCTCAGACAACGGCATCGGCTACGATCCCGATGACGTCAGGCGGGGACAGGGGTTGAACAACATAGAAAAACGGGCAGCCTCGCTGGGCGCAGAGTTCACGGTGAACCCTCGCCAACCGCGAGGTACGGTTCACGAAGTGCTGATTCGAATGGACGGACGGGGGCACGCGTGACCGGGGCGGAAAAGCTGAAGGTCATGCTGGTCGACGACCACGAAATCGTGCGTCAGGGGATAAGGGCTCTCATCGAGGCGGAGAACGACATGACGGTCGTCTCCGAAGCCTCCAGCGGGGCCCAGGCGGTTTCCAACGCCCGCATCGACAACCCGAATGTGGTCGTGATGGACGTCCGGATGCCCGATGGGTCGGGCGTAGAGGCTTGCCGTGAGATCCTGTCGGCGAGCCCGGAAACCAGGGTAATAATGCTGACTTCGTTTTCCGACGACACGGCTTTGTTCAATTCGATCATGGCGGGTGCGTCGGGCTACGTGCTAAAGCAGATCAGGGGGACCGACCTCATCGAGGCAATCCGAACCGTTGGAGCGGGAGGATCGCTGCTGGACCCCGACGCCGCTACACGGGTCCTCGACCGTCTGCGCAAGGCCCACTTCGACGACAGAGACCCGAAGCTTTCGCGGCTATCGGCTCAGGAGGAGAGAATCCTGGAGATGGTCGCAAAGGGAATGACCAACAGGCAGATTGGGGAAGAAATGCATCTGTCCGACAAGACCGTCAAGAACTACGTTTCCAGCATCCTTCAGAAGCTGGAGGTCGCCCGCCGGTCGGAAGCGGCGGCGTACATCACCCGGGCCAGGGCGGAACACACCAGGCCCGAGTTCTAGGAGCTACTGGCTCTGGGCTTCGGCCTCGGCCTCATCCTTGAGCAGATCGAAAGCGCCCGACGCGGCGGCCAGGACTTCCGGCAGCCCGAAGGGCCTTCCTATGAGTTTGCTGATCTCGGTGAGGTCGACGACCATGTCCCGCGCAGCGTCGGGGCTGATCATAAGCTCCTCCGCTACCATTACCAATGCTTGCTCTGTAATCATCATTCCACCCCTTTCCTACCCGTCTTTCGACGCATGATTCATCGTTTTTGTTCCAGGCAATAGAGCCGAAAGCCCTGTTTTCCTCGAACCGATCGGCATGCTTGAGTAATCGGCAAGGCAGGCGCGAAAGGCTCGCACTATTTGAAATTCCTGCCTAAAGGCACTCGAAATGGGGGCCGCATGGCCCATGACGCAAAGCCCGTTCCGGGCGTAAAAACAATCCAGGACATAAAGGAAGCGACATGAACTCCTTGATGGAAAACAGCCAGAGAGCAGGCACGCAGACCGGGGCCCTGAAGGTCCTGGTGGCCCTGGACGGCTCCGAGGCGGCCACCAACGCCGCCGGGCTGATCGCACGAACCCTTACCGGGCACACCCAGTTGCGCCTGATCACGGTGCTCAGCTACGAGAACTACCCGATGGGGCCCTTCCAGGAGCCTCTGAGCGACGCCTCCAGCCGGATGGCCGAGATCCGCAGGCGCGAACGCGAGGCGGTGGCAGGCGCCCGAAAAGTTCTCGGGGACGGGCACGAGATCTCCGTCATCCACCGTTTCGGACATCCCGGCTTCGAGATCCTGGCCGAGATCCAGGAATGGAGCCCTGACCTGGTGGTGACGGGCCGGCGTGGGCTGGGTCTGGCCAAGGGCCTGCTTCTGGGGAGCGTCTCCCAGTACCTGCTGCGTCACTGTGAAACGCCGCTGCTGATCGTGCCATGAGAGTTTCACAGATGGGGACGGCTGCAATGCACGGCAAGACCGTAGGGAGAGGTCCGAATAAAGCCAGGACCTTTCCCTCCGGGCGCCGCTGTACCTACGAGGGCTGTTCGAAGTTGCTGTCGATGTACAACCCCCGGGCGACCTGTTACCGGCACACGCCGATCTCGATGACGCCGCTGCGGGCACCCCGAAGGTCGACGAAAGTCTAGCCGTCCCCTATCCGGCCGCGGCGGCGCACGATCTCGACGGCCACCGACCGCACATCTGCGTCTAGAGGCGCCCGGGGCTTCGCAACCCTTACCCGGACCTCCGATACCGAGGGGCGGGCCAGGGCGGCGACGGCGATATGCTCGGCGAGGGTCTCGATCAGGCGGAACCGTTCGGACGTCGCGATCCGGGCCACCTCACGGGCCAGCGAATCGTAAGCCACGGTATCGGCGAGGTCGTCGCTTCTTGCGGCCCGGCTGAGATCCACCCGGCACTCCACGTCGATCAGGAAGTCCTGGCCCTCCGCTGCCTCCCGTTCGGTAACCCCGTGGTATCCGAACACCTTCAGGCCCTCGATCAGGATCCTGTCGGAGCCGCTCAAACGGCCCCCGCGATCGCCTGGGTCATGTGGACGACTCTGGACATTTGGGCCACGTCGTGGACCCGGATGATGTTGGCGCCGTTGGCGGCCAGCCAGGCAACCACGGCCGCGGTGCCCTCGACCCGCCGGTCCACCGGCAGGTCGAGCACCGCGCCTATGAACGACTTGCGGGAGGGGCCGACCAGCACCGGGTGCCCCAGCTCCGCAAAGCGCCGGGTACTGCGGATCAGGGCAAGGTTGTGCTCGAGTGTCTTTCCGAAACCAATCCCCGGGTCGAGGGCGATCGCCGATCGCGCGATCCCCGCTTTCTCGGCGCCTTCGGCCCAGCCGGCAAGCGCCTCTGCCACCTCGGCCACAACATCCCGGTAAGAGGGATTCGTCTGCATTGTGCGGGGCTCTCCCCGCATGTGCATGAGAACGACTCCGGCCCCCGTGGACGCGGCCAGCCGCGCCATTGCAGGGTCGCGAGTCAAAGCAGAAACGTCGTTGATTACCGCCGCGCCGGCATCGATGGCCGCCTTTGCGACGGCCGCCTTGGTGGTGTCGATCGAGACCAAGGCATCGGTCTGCCCGGCGATCTTCTCGATCACGGGGACCACCCGGTCCATCTCCGCCTGCTCCGAGACCGGCTGCGCACCCGGACGCGTTGATTCTCCGCCGACATCGATGATGTCCGCGCCCTCCTCGGCCATCTGGAGGGCGCGGGAAACGGCCGCCTGTTGATCTACAAAAAGTCCTCCGTCGGAAAAGGAGTCGGGTGTGACGTTGAGCACGCCCATAAGGTGCACCCGCTCAAATACCGGAAGAGTTCTGCCGCCGCAAACCCAGCCGCGCGAAACATCTTTCACAGCGGCCATTATGCCGCCGGAGGCGGAGGCCTAGGCCGCGTTCAGGGCTTCGTTGGCCCTCGCCAGGCCCAGGACTCGGGCTTTCTGACGATCCCTAGGCCGCGTTCAGGGCTTCGTTGGCCCTCGTCAGGCCCACGGCTCGGGCATTCAGACGGTCCGCCTCGGCACGGAATCCTACCGACAATGCCTCCGAGGCCAGATCTCGCAGTTCAAACGGCTTGGTGATGTAGCCGTCGCATCCGAGCCGCCAGGCATGAGCCATGTCCTCGGGAGAGGACTTGACCGTGCAGAGAATCACCCGTATGTCGGCGGTGGCCGGGTTCGTGCGGATGGCCTCTAGAGTGTCCCAGCCGTCCATCTCGGGCATCTGAACGTCTAGGACGACCAGGTCGAAAGCGGGCCTGCGGGCATTGAGCATCTTCAGTCCCGAGCGGGCATCCGGCGCCGCATCTGCCTGCAGACCCGCCCGGGTCAGGACCGACCGGACCAGCAACCGGATGTCGGGGTCGTCGTCCACCAGCAGGACTCGCATTACACCGCCTCCGCCGCTCTGCGGTGGGCGACCCGGACTTTCCCTTTCTGGTTCCAGTCCGGAAGAGACTGAAGGTACAGGCGCCGGACGACCCACAGAAAATAGATCCCGGCGGGCACCCCGATGAAGTCGATCAGAAGGGTATGGATGTCATTTTCGTAAAGTCCGCGCGTCGCATAGAAAATGTAGAGCCCATGCATGATGGCGCAGGTCGGGAACACGCCGGTCAGCGAAAGTCCCGACAGCGACCAGCCGCCCGCGCCCCGGTGAGCGGTGAGCTGCGTTTTCAGCAGGAAATACCCGATCATCATGTAGACGACAAAAAGCCCGACGTTGGGAAGCAGCGGCATCGCGAACTCCATCGGGCCTCCGGTTCCGATCATTGCAGCAACCATTGCGGTGACGTAGATTCCGGCAACCGTCGGAAGCGCCAGGATCCAGCCCGGATTTCCGCCGATCAGACGGTCTCCTCTCCCGCCGTTGAACGCCTCGACCCGCAGATAAAGCCAGATCACCCCCAACGGCAATCCGATTAGAACGGCCGCCATATCAAGGATTCCGGCCTGCCTGCCTTCAAAACCCAGGTGAAAACCGTGGGCCAGATGGTGGGGTCCGCAGGTAAAGGCCATGGCGATCCACGCGGCGCCAAAATGGGAAAAGCCGAATTTCCGCCAGCCCCGTTTCATCTCCAGGGCGGTCAGGATCCCGTAGCCGGTATAAGCGGCCCCCAGGATGAGGTTCAGGGCGGCGGTGAAGATCGTCAAGAGTTGCTCCTTTCCGGTATTCCCAGCTGTCTCATGAATTCTCGGATCATCGATTCCTCGCCCCGCGCGGCGGACCGCTCGTTCGAGGACTCCTGCGGGCGGTCGGCTCCGCTTTTCAGCAGCCTGAACCACACCGTCGAGCCGGATCCGACCTTGCTCGAAACTCCTACCTGGCCGTTCATGGCCTCGATAATCGAGCGGACTATGAAAAGTCCGATGCCGGTACCCCCGAAGCGGCGCACATCGGTGGACTCCCCCTGCCAGAAACGATCGAAGGCGTGGGCCATAGTTTCGGCGTCCATCCCCATTCCCCGGTCGATGACCCTGACCACCACCCAGGGTTCATCCACCAGGGCCGTGATCTTGATGGGACCGCCGTCGGGCGAGTACTTCAGGGCGTTGTCTAGGAGGTGGTCGACGACGGTCACGAACGCGTCGGGCTGCGCCCGGACTCTGGGAATGTCGGCGGCCACCTCCGCAACCACTTCCCGCCCCCTCGCCGCGCTCATCGCTTTTGCTCGCTCTGAAAGCGATGAGCGCATGTCGAAATCCTCCAGGTCGAGGTGAAGCCGTCCCACCTCGATCCGGCTGGTCAGCAGGAGATTCTCCACGATGCGGTTTAGTTCGACGGCCCGCCGGTGGATGGCCTCCAGGGCGGTGCTTCGCTCCTCGTCCGTAACATCGTCGGTGCGGGTTAAGAACTCCGAAAAGCCCTGGATGACGGTCAGCGGCGTCTTCAGCTCGTGCGAAGCGGTGGCCAGAAACAACGTCTTGGCCTCTTCCGCTTCCTTGAGTTTCGTTATGTCCCGGAAGGAATGGACTATCCCCGAAATATTGCCGTCCGGGTCCGGCACTGCGGCAACGCTTGCGAGAAGGGGCTGCTTTCGCCCGTCGGCCGAGGGGCGCCACGTCTCGTTGGCGAGAGAACCGTTGTTGCAGGCCTGCTCCATCAACTTCAGCAGTTGACAGCCGGCCGAGCAGTCGACGACCCGCTCTCCGATCCGCAAACCGATGACGTGCTCGCAACGCAGTCCCGCAAGCGGCTCGTCCCCCCAATCCAGAATGCTGCGGGCGGCCGGGCTGACCTCGATGATGCTTCCACGGGAGTCGGTCACCACGACCCCGTCACCGACCCGGTCGAGGATGGCCCTGGACTTGTCTCGCTCGGCGACCGCCGATTCGTACAGATGCGCGGTTTCGACGGCGAACCCGGCTTCCTTGGCCAGGACCTTCAGGTACTCGACGTGCTCCTCGGTGGCCTCAACGCCCCACAACCCCAGAACGCCTATCAGGGCGTCGCGTGACTTGATCGGGACGGCCAGCGCTTGGTGCTTGCGGTCCACAACGACCTTGTGGCGTCTTGCCGAATACAGCACCCAGTCCGGCGCCTCCTCGGGCAGGACGGCCGCAGTGTCACGCGGCGTGGAGACGTGGGCAAGTGTCGGTTCGGTCTGTCCGGTGGTTAGCCAGATCGCTGCGGCCGATGGGGAAGCCACGGAATGGGCATACTTCACAGTCGCCTTCAGGACCAGATCGCTGTCGAGAAAGCCCCTGATCGCGTCGATGGCCTCTTCCAGCTTGCCGTTGAGGAGTGCCTCCTCGTGCCGACGACGGCCCAACTTCGAAAGCCCGACATTACCGAAGGCCAAATCTCGTCATCTCCTCTCGGCCTGCAACCGGGACCGATGCGCGACCGACATCCGGTCGCCCGCCGGTCCTAATGCAATTGTGAGGCCCGGGATCGGCGGCGGCTTGCCGCGCTACGCCTTAAAGGTGATGCCGGATGACTAGTTTGTTGGGGTGCCGTTTGGCGAGAAGAGCCAGGTTCAGAAGCCCCGCAACAGCCTCATAGCCTCTTCGCGGGTTGCCGGGTTCTCGCGCATCGCGCCCCGCACCGCGGAGGTAACCGTCACCGCACCAGGCTTCTTGACCCCTCGAAGAGTCATGCACAGATGCTCGGCCTCGATCACGACCATCACGCCGCGGGGCTCGAGCTTCTTCTCTATCGCATCGGCGACCTGCATGGTGAGCCTCTCTTGAACCTGAGGCCGCTTCGACGCAACATCAACTACCCTGGCAAGCTTTGACAGCCCGGTAATCTGACCCTCGACGTTGGGGATATAGGCCACATGGGCCTTTCCGACGAACGGAATCAGGTGGTGCTCGCAAACGCTGGACATCGGAATGTCGCGCACCATGATCATCTCGTCGTAATTGAGGTCAAAGAAGACGTCGATCTCGTCTGCAGGGTCTTTCCCTATGCCGCAGAAGACCTCCTCGAACATCTCGGCCACGCGCTCCGGAGTGCGCTGTAGCCCCTGGGAAGATGGATCCTCTCCGATGGCCTTGAGGATTTGGCCTACGGCGTAGGCGATTGTTTCTTTATCCATCGAATATCACCCGGTTCAGCCTCTTGATCGAATAGCCGTCCCAGACGTTGTTTTTCCAGTACACATCGGACTCGATGATTGCCTTGACCGCCTTCTCGGAACCGACGCTGAGGACCAGCAGGCTGGCGCTGAGATCCTCGTAGGCGCCGGCCATGACCAGCGCGCCCTCTTCCTCGAGCTTGGCCATGCGTTCGAGGTGCACTTCTCGAAACGGCGCCCTTTTCTCCGCAGCGCCCGTTACGTACGCCGCCTCGACCACGAAAGCTGGTTCGGCCGAGACGATCGCACCGGCCGCAGACGCGTCCCCCAAGCTAGGCCGGGGCGGGCCCGGGATTGGGCCGGTGGCGCGGGGGGTTGTTGGGGGCCGCCGGGGCCTGGGTCGCGGCCGGCTCGCTGGGGGCCTCTTCGAACCCGTCCTCGAAGCCGACCGGAGCCTCCTGCTTCAGGCGCCGCGGCACCTCTCCCCGGGCCGCCCGCTTGGGAACCTCGGAAAAGATCTGCTCGACCTCCTGCTTTTCGACCGTCTCTTTTTCAATCAGGGCGCCGACCATCGCATCCAGCTGGGAGCGGTAAGCGACGCAGATCTCCCAGGCCTCCTGGTGCGCTTCATCAACCAGGCGGCGTATCTCCTCGTCGATTTCGGCGGCTACTTGGTCGGAGTAATCGGGATGAGAGGAAAGGTCCCGGCCCAAAAACGGCTGGTCCACCTTCTCGCCCAGGGACATCGGGCCGAGCTTCTCGCTCATCCCGTACTCGCAGACCATCTTGCGGGCTATCTTGGTCACCCGCTCCAGGTCGTTGCTGGCGCCGGTGGTCGGGTCCTGAAAGACCAGCTCTTCGGCCACTCGCCCGCCCAGAAGCATGGCCAGGTCGTCGATCAGCTCCGAGCGGGACTCCAGGAACTTGTCCTCCTCCGGCAGGTTCAGTGTGTAGCCGAGGGCCCGCCCCCGGCTGATGATCGACACTTTGTGCACCGGATCGGCGTTGGGAAGCGCCCAGCTGACCAGGGCGTGGCCGGCCTCGTGGTAGGCGATGACCTGCTTCTCGTGATCGGAGATAATCCGGCTCTTTCGCTGAGGCCCGGCAATTACCCGCTCGATCGCCTCCTCGAGCTCGTCCATCGTGATCTCTTTGATTTCCCGGCGGGCGGCGAGCAACGCCGCCTCGTTGACCACGTTGGCCAGGTCGGCCCCAGTGAAACCGGGCGTCCGGCGGGCCAGAACCTCGAGTTTGACGTCCTTGGCCAGTGGCTTGCCTCGGCAGTGGACGTTCAATATCGCTTCCCGGCCTTTCAGATCGGAGCGGTCGATGACGATCTGGCGGTCGAAGCGGCCCGGACGAAGCAGCGCCGGATCGAGGATGTCCGGCCGGTTGGTGGCGGCCATCAGAATCACTCCGGTGCGTGCATCGAAGCCGTCCATTTCGACCAGGAGCTGGTTCAGGGTCTGCTCCCTTTCGTCGTGGCCTCCACCGAGCCCGGCGCCCCGGTGCCTGCCGACGGCGTCGATTTCATCCACAAAAACGATCGCCGGGGCGCTGGCCTTGGCCTGCTCGAACAGGTCGCGCACCCGGGCGGCGCCGACACCGACGAACATCTCGACGAAGTCGGATCCCGAAATAGAAAAGAAGGGAACCCCGGCCTCACCGGCCACCGCCCTGGCAAGCAGGGTCTTGCCGGTGCCGGGGGGCCCGAAAAGAAGGACTCCGCGGGGGATCTTCGCACCCATGGCCTGGAACTTGGCGGGATTTTCCAGAAATTCCTTGATCTCGTGAAGCTCCTCGATCGCCTCTTCGACCCCGGCGACATCGTCAAAGGTGATCTTCGGCTGCTCCTTGGAAACGACCTTGGCCTTGGCCTTGCCGAAGGACATCACGCGGTTGCCTCCGCCCTGCATCTGTTGCATGAGGAAGAAGAAGATCGCCAGAATGATCACAAACGGCAGGACGCTGGTCAGCAGCGAGCCCCACAGCGACGGGTTTTCGGCATTTATCTTCAGGATGCCGACGTCGACCGCCTTGACCTCTTCCTGAAGTTCCTTTAAGTCTCCGTACTCGGAGCGGAACTTGGTGCCATCTTTGAATTCACCTTCGAGCTTGCCGCTGTTGCGTCCCGCACTGACGCTCTTAACGTTGCGGTCCTTGAGATCCTGGATGAACTCGCCGTACTCGATCTTCCGGGCGCCCGATGCGCCGCCGATGGCCACGGCTACGGCCCAGACCAGGATTATGAGTATAAGAAGGTATAAAAGGGGGTTTTTGAGGAGCCGATTCACGTTCCCAGCGTAGCACGGTCGGGGTCCAAGTAGTCCTCCGAAGAAGCTTTCAGGACGGCTATGTAAGGCAGGTTTCGGTGCCTCTGGCGGTAGTCCAGCCCGTAGCCGATTACGAATTCCGGGGGGATCTCGAAACCCTCGTAACGGACGTCGAGACGGACCCGCTGGATCCCCTTTTTTCTCAGCAGAGCGCACACTTCCAGGCTCGCCGGCTTGCGGGCCTTGAGGTACTTGAGCAGATAGTTGAGTGTGAGGCCCGAATCGATAATGTCTTCAACCAGCAGCACGTGCTTGCCGGTTATCTCGTAATCGAGATCTTTTAGGATCCTTACGACCCCCGACGTGTTGGTCGCCGAGCCGTAGCTGGCCACCGCCATGAAGTCGAATTTGACCGGCAGAGCGATCATCCGGGACAGGTCGCTCATCAGCATGAACGCGCCCTTGAGCACCCCAACCAGCGCCAGCTCCTTGCCCCGGTAGTCCTCGGTGATCCGCCCGGCCAGCTCGGAGATGCGCTCCTGGATCTGCTCTTCGGAGATCAACACCTCGCCAATTTCTTCGTGGTTCATGCAGACCTAACCCTAATCCTGACCGCGCAAGCGGTCTGGGGGGTGATCTTGAAACGCTCGTCGATGCGGTGGCCGGCCACCCAGGCGATCCTGCCCGCCGAGACCAAAATGGGAACACACGGCCTCGCGCGGCGGGGCACCGCGGCGTCGGTGAAGAAGTCCTGCAGCTTCTTCGAGCCGGGGGCCCCGAGGGGAACAAACCGGTCCCCGGGCAGCCATGGGCGGACCGATACCGGCGGCCGGAGCAAGGCCTCATCCACGACAGCCTCAAACGGATCGCCGGAGAAACGCAGCGGAACCGGCACCCGGTCGATCTCGAACACGAGACCCCAACCCTCCGCCCGGGTCGATCCTCCGACGGCGAGAGGGGCCTCGGTCATCCGCGGGGCCTTCGGCTTTGACCCCATCAGAAGAGCATCTCCCTCAATCCAGGCGCACCGGCCCTCCGGCAGGTCCAGCGAGAAGCCCGGTTTGTCCAGATTGGCCCCCAGAAGGGCTAAGTAGCGGGCTCGAGGCTCGGCCCCAATTGCCTGCAGAGCCGCTTTGAGCAGAGCCGGGACTTCGGCGGGCTTCAGGGCCGAGACGGCGGTCCGCGAGGCGGAGATGCCCTCGGGTACCTGAGTCAGAACGGTGGCGGCGAGAGCCTGGGTCTTACACCGGGACTCCTCGACTGCTCTTCGGACGGCACGCCCCCGGGCGATGTACGCCGAGGCGGCCCCGGGCGAGGCGGCCAGCTCCCGGCGGAGGCGGTTGCGGGTAAAGCGAGCGTCGAGATTGCTGGGGTCGTTCACGAAGCCAATACCGGCATCCCGGCACAGGGCCTCGGTGGCGCCCCGGCCCGTTTCCAGTAGCGGGCGGACGATGGCCCCACGGCGAGGAGGGATCCCCAGGCCCAGCCCACCGCGGCGGATCCGCATCAAGACGGTCTCGGCCTCGTCGTCGGCGGTGTGGCCGGTCGCGATCCGGGCCGCCCCGGCCCTTGCGGCCATTTCCTCCAGAGCGGTGTACCGCGCTTCGCGCGCCGCCGCTTCCGTCGGCGGGCAGACCTTGACCCGCTCGACCTGCAGGTCCAGCCCAAGCGCCCGGGCGGCCCGCCGACAGTGCAGCTCCTCCTCGGAGGCCTCGGGGCGCATTAGATGATTTACATGCCCCAAAGACACCCGGTAGCCCAGCGCTTTCAGCACGATGGCCAGCGCGGTCGAATCGGCCCCCCCGCTGAAGGCCGCCAGGACCGTCTGACCCGGCTCGAGCAGGCCCTCGCGTTCAATGAACTCCGACACCGCGCCCGCTGCGGCCCTTGCCGAACCGGCTCCGCCGCTGAAGGCCGCCAGGACCGTCTGGCCTGGCTCGAGCAGCCCCTCGCGTTCAATGAACTCCGACACCGCGCCCGCGGCGGCCCTTGCGGCGCCCGGACGGTTGAAGGTCAGGGAGCGACTCGCGACAGCCAATCCTCCGGCTTTCTCACTTCTTCAAGCGACGGCAGGTTGCCGGCCGACTCGAAGCAGGCTTGGACGGCCTCGCTTCCCCCGGCATCGTGGATGACTTCGAAAAAGTCCTGGCCCTGGCCGTACTGGGCCTTCTTCAAGTCGAGACCCAGCAGCTTGGAGATAACCTTGGCGACGATCCCGCCGGTAGTGGCTCCGCCCTTGAGCGTCGCCCTCATCCTCGGCTGGGTGGGAATGTGCTCGGCGG
>JBOGWH010000041.1:0-1401 GCA_050692975.1 Actinomycetota bacterium
GGACATACCTTTGGCCCCATCGAGAAGGAGACGACCCTGTGTAGCGAAAGAAGAATCGAGCACTCCTTTGGGCCCGTACTTGGTGATCATCAGAGTTTGCGACTGGCTGGCAACGAAGTAGCTGCAGCCGGACTTGAGACAGCCTGCTACATAAATATTGCCCAGATCGTCGGCGGTCACCGACTTCGGATAACCTCCGGGCCCCTTCACCAGGCCGCGGTCCCCAAATTCGGGGTCAAGGTCGCCCGGGGCCCCGGCCGTGGACTGGCCTGAAGGGATAATCACGCTTACACTGACGACCACGAGCAGAGCTAGGCGCCATGCGGCAGGCCGTCTTTCCAAGCTCCTAGCTGAGGGAGGCATTTTTCCCCTTTGCCGGTCCACGTTCGGCCGAGGCGTGAGACCGCCTCCTCCTGACGAGCACAATGAATGGAGTGGTACCTAAGTTCCGCTCCAAGGATAGCCAGGAGTGAGATTTGATCAATAGGCATCTTTTGCATACATCTTTTTGCATGCGTGCCGCCGCTACCCTCACGTCTCGGCCCTTTGGGGCACCAAAGCTTCGATATGGTTCGCAGGCGGATGCCGAAACCGCCGAGGCTCTTAAGAAGTATATATCGACATTAGTTCATATATACTGATGGGTGTGAGCAAGCGACTGGTGGACATCGACGAAGGCCTCCTGGAGGCCGCCCGTAAGAAGTTGGGGACGGAAACGATCAAAGAAACGGTTAATCGAGCCCTTGAACAAGCTTCGGGACAAAGGGACCGGGAGATTGACAAAAGTCTCGATTTTCTGGCTTCCATGGAATTCGATCCTAGAAAAGCCGCTTGGCATTAAGCCACGTCGCCGACACTAGCGTCCTTACCCGCTTAAAGCACCCGGCCGTTCGTTTACGACTACAGCCTTTGGTTATCCAGCGGCGCGCAGCTCGCGTCCGGATCTCCGATCTGGAGATCGGTTACTCGGCACGAAATGAGGCCGAATGGGATGAGGCGATGCAATCACTCTCCTCCCTGGAACTCGTGGAGACGGAGGGATCGCATGTTCGACGGGCCGGGCAGGTCCAACGACTTTTGGCCGCACGGAGCCAACGAGGGAGGAAGATCCCCGACCTGCTCATAGCCGCCGCCGCCGAAGCTGCGGGGCTAATAGTGCTGCATTACGACGCCGACTACGACATTATCTCCGGGGTTACGGGCCAACCTTGTGAATGGGTCGTCCCTGCCGGCTCCATCGACTGACCGACCTAGGATGATCTTCGCCGACACCTCGTTTTTGGCCGCGCTTACAAACCGCCTGAACACTCACACTCCAGACCGCCTAGCCTTTATGGCCCGGCCGGCCAAGTCGGCTTCGCCGGGTAATGGCCTCCCAAGGACAAGGGCCTCGCATTACAT
>JBOGWH010000042.1:0-1891 GCA_050692975.1 Actinomycetota bacterium
GGGCAGCTCGAAGTCGTTGAGCGTCGAGGCGAAGGCCAGCGCGTCGGCTACGGCGTGCTCGGCGGGGGAGGTTACAACCACAAAAGAGGTGGATTGCTGGCGCAGCAACTCGTTGACTTCCCTGGCACGCTGCTTGAAGCCCTCGTACATTCCCTCGAAGTTGGCGAAGAATTCTGCAGTGTCCTCCAGGACCTCGGCTCCGATTATGCGCCTGAGGATCTTCAGCGACTGCACGGCGGCGACGTTGGCTATGCGGAAGAGCCCTTTCCCCCCGCCCACCACCGGCAGCAGGAACCACTTGAGCAGCCGGCCTTCAAGAAACGACGTCATCCGCTGGGGGGCTTCCAGAAAATCCAGGGCGTTGGGGGTCGGGGGCGTGTCGATCACGATCAGGTCGTAGCGATCCTGCGAGTCGAGCTCGTACAAGGCCTCCATGGCCATGTACTCGTGCGTTCCGGACAAAGCGCCTGTGATCGCCCGGTAGAAGCGGTTGCCGATGATGGCCTCCGCGCGGCCCGGGTCCCTGGCGATTTTTTGAACCAGATCGTCGAACGTGGTTTTGGTGTCCAGCATCATGGCCTGCAGGAAAACTGGCTCAAGGCCGGCCTTGCGGAACTGAGCGGCGGGCACCTTGACCGGCCGGCTGGAGAGCTTCTTCAGGCCCAGCGCGTTTGCGAGACGGCGGGCGGGATCGATCGTGAGGACGATGGTCTTCTTGCCGCGCACGGCGGCTTCCAGGGCGATGGCGGCCGAAATGCTCGTCTTACCGGTTCCTCCCGAACCGGTGCAGACCACAATTCGTGAGTCCAGAAGTTCTTTGGTGTTCAGAGAAGCTGGCCTTCCAGCGCGTCGGCGAGACTCTCCAGTTGCCCTCCTCCGATGCTGCCGGTGAACAGGTAAGGGAGATGAGCGATCGAGGCCGTGCCGGACAGAGAACTTTTCAGCCTCCTGCGATGGCGGGCCTGAAACGAGCGCTGGGAACGGTAGAACTCCACACATTCGTAGAGGTTGCGGGCGTCGGCGACCCTCAGCCCGCGCCCGGCGCTTCTTAAAGCATCAGAGCTTTCCACCCGGTTGAGGGCTTTTTCGGTGCGGGCGTCGGCCGCCTCAGGAAAGAGCATGTTGACGATCACGCTGGATACGTCCATCCCGAGGTGTTCCTCAAGCAGAGCCGTCGTCTCGATCGTTTCATTGACCGGCATTTCCTCGGCGGTTGTGACCAGGTGTATTGAAACCGCATCGGGGTCGGTCAGCCAGTCCACGACGTTGCCGGTCTGCTCCGCGAGGGGGCCGCGGGGCACCGCTTCCAGAAAGCCCTGCGGAGATCTGAGCATCGAGACTGCGTGCCCGGAGGCCGGAGTGTCGAAAACAATAAGGTCAAAAACGCTTCGCCGGGCCAGGTACCACAGCTTGCCGAGCATGAGGATGTCGCGCAGGCCCGGGGCCGCGTGGGTCACATATTCGACGAGTTGAGAAGCGATCAGGGGCCGGGCAAGCCGCTTGAGGTGCACCTTTACCTCAAAATATTCCGCAAGTGCTTCCTCGGGCGATACCGTCATCGCGTAGAGGTTTCCCGAGATCCTCACCGGGTCGGGGCCCAACTCCCGGCTGCCCAGGATGTCGGCCAGATCCTGGGCGCTGGCCGTCTCGGCGATCACCACCTTCTTACGGTGCCTGGCGGCGACGATACCAAGGGCCGCGGCGCAGGTGGTTTTCCCAACTCCTCCTTTGCCGGAGATAATGAGCATCTGCCGGTCGAGAATCGAACCCGAGGACATCTGGCGATGATATCCAAAGCCCATTTTCATACCCGCGCCTGCCTGCTAGCTGCGGCCTGCCTCGCGGCGGGGCTGGCGCTTGCCGCGGTGGGCCCTCCCGCCGGGGCGCAGAC
>JBOGWH010000043.1:0-3439 GCA_050692975.1 Actinomycetota bacterium
ATCAGCAATCTAGCCACGATCCGTCCAGGAATCGGGGGCCCGTTCTCAGTCGGATCGGTGAGCCGTCTGTTTTGTGAAGGATTCCTGTAGATAGGAACAGCCCAGGTCCAGACTTAGGCCGTTTCCCAGGCCTTGAGATCGGCCGACGCCCTTAGCTTCTTCAGCGCCGATTTTTCGATTTGCCGCACCCTTTCCCGGCTGAGACCCAGCTGGGCCCCGACCTCCTGCAGGGTCAAAGGCTCCCCGCTGGAGATTCCGTACCTCAGCTCGAGCACCACCCGGTGCTTGTCGGGAAGTTCACCCACGCACCTGCCGATGAGCTCGGACGCAAAACCGTTGCAGACCTGATCCTGAACAACTTCGGCGTCGCTGGCAACCAGGTCGGCGAGGCTGCCCTGGCCGTCGGCGACCGGCTCTTCCAGCCGGGCAACCACACGGGGGCTCGTCTGGAGCTTGGCCCAGCGGCCGGGGTCGATGCCGGCCGCCCGGCAGACCTCGCCGTCCTCAACAGAGGCTCCGTGGCCGCCGTTCAGCCTGCGCTCAGCGTTTTCGAATCTCCACCACATCTCGGCCTGGTGGACGGGGATGCGGATGATCCTTTTGTTGACGTGGATCGAGCGCACAATTGCCTGCCGGATCCACCAGGTAGCGTAGGTGGAGAACTTGAACCCGAGGCGGTGGTCGAACTTGTCGACTGCTCTCACCAGGCCGACGACGCCCTCCTGGATTAGGTCCAGAAGCGGCATGTGGTCCTGGTAGCGTTTGGCAATCGAGATCACCAGGCGCAGGTTGGAGGCTATCATCAGCCGCCTGGCCTCCTGATCTCCTTTTCTCAGCCGGCGACCGATATCCACCTCTTGATCCCGCGTCAAAAGTGGATACCGGGCCACTTCCGACAGAAAACGACCCATAGAGTCCTTTGTGGGTGCCTGATACAGGCCCCCCCCGGCTGCTACGCTCACACGGTATACAACGAACCAAGCCCGGATTTCCCACGGTTTGGTCCAAGGTTTTCCATCTGGCGCGGCCTTGCTCAAGGGCCAGGATCGTTCATAATGTATGTGTCTCACGCATATAGCGCGCACTATTCAGGGGAAGTCCTTCGGGAGGTCATATGAGCATCAGCGAACCCAAGTCCGAAACTTTAAGAGTTCTTTACTGGCGGGACGAGATCCTCCAGGTCATGTTCTGGCTAAAAGGGGAGGGCTTCGGGGATCAGGTCGACCCGACCCTTCTCGAACGGTTCCTCGGAGTTGATGCCGAAATAGGTATTCAATACCTCGACCGACTGGTGGAAGAGGGATTGCTTAACCCGGTCGACGGACGCTACGAACTCACCGAAACCGGTCGACGAATGGGCGCCAGGATCTTCAGCGACGAGTTTTCCGAACTGACCAAGTCGTCCCACGGTGAGTGCGGCGCCGATTGCTGGTGCCACTCTTCTCCTGAAGAGGCCGAGGCATGCGCTTCCGCACGCGGGTTTGACCCCCACGAGCACAGCCACGATCACCAGCACTGAGCCATGGACCCCGAAACCCCCCAGCGTCCCCCCAGACGAGCCAGAAGAGCCGATGACATGAGCCGGCCGGAAGGGGGCCTGCCTCGCAACTTCATTGAGCCCGCAATTCTTCTCCTGATCGCGGAAGGGCAATCGCACGGATACGACCTCATCGAGCGCCTGAATGCCCTCGGTCTGCCCAAAAGCGACCCCGGTGGGGTCTACCGGACTCTGCGGCGGCTGCAGCGGGAGAACCGGGTGGATTCCTGGTGGGTAACTTCAGACGTGGGGCCCCCCCGGCGTGCGTACCACCTGACGCCTGAGGGCCTCGACTGGCTTCATGCCTGGGCTGGCGCTCTGCGGGAAAGCCGGCGCATAGTCTCCGGGTTCCTGAAGCGCTACGAGGGCATTAAATCGCCGGACATGAGCGAAAAGCCGGCGATCCGCCCCACCGACCCGGTCCCCTAGCCGGCCGCCTTTTCGGCGTCGCTCTCCACCGCAATAGCCTTCTCGTAGCCTTTCGGCACCTCCACAGCGGTACCGAGCTTCACGCGCCTCAGGCGCAGGCCGTCCCAGTGGCCGAACTCATTTTCGGCCTCCCACCGCATGGTCCACAGCCCGTCGCCCCAGCGCTCACGCATCCTGGCCAGCATCGGGGAGTTCTGAAACTCTCTCCACGCCTCTTCGTGGCGGAAAACGATGAGTGAGTACAGCTCCCGCGGTTTGGAAATGCCAAATGCGGCCCGGAGAACATTGGTGTCCTGAAGGAGCTTCGCTCGCAGCCGTCGGACCGCCCACCACGCGGACAGAGTCTGGCGGGCCGGCACCTCCAGGCGCAGCGTAGCGCCGATCCCTCCGGCGACCAGCCTGCGGGCCCGACGCTGCGCGGGAGAGTAATCGAAAGATGCCTTGCCGCTGGGCGCCGCAGCGGCTTTCAGCCGCGGAAGAACGTCCATAGCAGCCTTGAGAGCTTCTTGCTGCTGTTCGGTGCGCTCCGGCGGGGGAGCCGGAAGCGCCAATTTTTGGCCCAGATGCATTCCCGTCCAGGTGCCGAGTTCTTCACCGGTGGGGCTCCAGCGCATTAGCCAGAAGGACTTAAGCCAGTCCTTGAAATCCCACATGATGTCCTCGTGGGCGCCGGAGCGCATGAAATCGATCATAGTCTGGCGGGTTTCCCAGACGGTGATCGTCCAGAACTCGCGGGGGCCCATGATGATGCTCGCGAACCTGATACACCCGGGCGCCTCGGCTAGCTGCTTCCTAATACGCAGAGACGCCCCGAGCATGGGGAAGAACAAAAGAACACTACGAAGCCGGGAACGCGTGGTTACCGAGAAAGTGACCATATTCTGTTTTCCTTGATCCCTCGACCGGGGGACCAGCTTACCTGCTAAGCGCTACTACTTGGCAACCTTCAAAACGAAGTTCTGCAGGGTCTGGGTGAAGTTCTTGACCTTGTGCTTGGTCTTGAGGTGTTCACCCACGATCCTTAGAAGCTCTTCGTTCGTCGATGCCTTGAAGTGGCCGCTGCAGGTAGCTCCAGCGTCTACTCAGCGAACCTCCGGCATGAGAGTGGATCCTCCTTTGGACTATTTTCGTTGCTTTTGATGTTAATTCGTTTGCTGCTTCAAATCGGCTTGGCTGTTACCTCCGAGCGCCGGTACGGCCTCGGGTTGCCCTGGCCACTACGTTCTCCAGCGTCCCGCGCACATCTCCGAGATCACGGTTGATCTCTCCGATAACCGGGCCGAGGGGCTCCACCTGGCTTGCGATGGCCCTAACCCCCGCGATGACGGTGCCGAGAGTGAAGTTCACGTGCACAAGAATTGCGGAGATGCGGATCAGATAAGCCGCCAGAGCCGCCACCGTGACGAGAACGCCGATAAGAAAAACCCATCCGGGTGCGTTCATTTTTCCCTCCTTATAGAAGCTGCTCTACGG
>JBOGWH010000044.1:0-6845 GCA_050692975.1 Actinomycetota bacterium
GTGACAATCCGACCAGTGCGGACAATCAGCAGGAAAGACTGGATTCCTACCTAGCGGGTTATGTTGACGGAGAAGGATCTTTTCACGTAGCCATTCAACGAAACCCTTCAGCACGAATCGGCTGGCAACTCGTACCCGAGTTCCATGTCAGTCAAAATCGTGAACGGAGGGAGATTCTTGACCTTTTGAAGGAAAGGTTGGGCTGCGGATACATACGTGAGAATCACAAAAGATCAGCGGACACAACGTTGGTGTTGGTCGTTCGAAAGAGGAGTGACTTGCTGGGCAAGGTACTCCCGTTCTTCGAAGCAAACCCATTAAGAAGCAGCAAGCAACGGGAACTTTTGAAGTTCGCAAACATAGTAAATGCGATGGCTTCAGGAGTTCATCTCAGCAACGCAGGCTTTGACTCTTTAAGACGAGAAGCTGTCTCCATGAATGGAGGCGGGCGTTATAGGAAGCTTCATGGTAGGTTCCCAGAATCCTCAGAGACCATATGCCGAACGCCGGTGTTGACCGGTGAAGATATGGTCCGACCTGCATGGCGACATGCAGAGCCAGGCAGAAATGACCTGGCCTCGGCCGGCAGAGATGCCGGTTCAGAGTAACAATCGTGTCGGTCCCTATCCTCCATGGGCGCAGGAGTTTTGAGGAGAGCTGTTCCTAGTACGAGAGGACCGGAACGGACGAACCTCTAGTGTGTGAGTTGTCGCGCCAGCGGCACTGCTCATTGGCTACGTTCGGAAGGGATAAGCGCTGAAAGCATCTAAGCGCGAAGCCCACTCCAAGATGAGAACTCCCACGGCATAAGCCGGTAAGGACCGCAGCAGACTACTGCGTCGATAGGCGGGAGGTGTAAGCACAGCAATGTGTTCAGCCGACCCGTACTAATAGTCCGAGGACTTGATCATTTTGCTCGCGCTCGCTATGTAGTTCTCAGCCAACTGAATAGATTTTCCGGTGGCCATAGGGGAGGGGAAACACCCGGTCCCATCCCGAACCCGGAAGTTAAGCCCTCCACCGCCGATGGTACTGCCCGGGTAACTGGGTGGGAGAGTAGGTCGCCGCCGGGATTTTTCAAAGGGGTCTGTCCACAAGGCAGGCCCCTTTCTTTTTCCCACAACTTTCCGAACGATGGTGGCTACGCGATTTCCATGATTGACTAAGGCAACGAACCTCCGTAGTCATCAAGGGCGAATCAAGCCGCAGGAAATGGTCTTTCCGATGTCCATTGATGCTTATTGCAGTTAACGGCAGTCCAGCACCCCGTAAACCCTCGGAACCATTTGGGCCAGATCCTTGCCGAAAGCGACATCGACCACCTGTACGCCAAAATCAGGCAGAACGCAATCAAAACGCCATGCGCAGCGGACCGCCGGCGGGTGGCTCCTTTCTGGACTGCGGGCAATTAGGTTAGGCGAGCCGAGCGGCTACAAAAACGAGGCCGGCGAGGCCGATCATAAGAGTCAGGACTGAGAACAAAGTGGTCCGAAACTGGCCGTCCATATGCAGCCTCAAATCCCGGAAATCAGACCTGAGAGCTCTGAAATCCTCCTTGGTTTCGATGCGGAGCCCCTCGAGGTCTTTTTTGGTGGCGACCTCGCCCCAGCCGACCGGTGGCACCAGTTCCATCAACGTGACCGCCTCTTCTTCGCCGAGCACTTTCTGCAGCCGGGTGTGCAGGGCGTGCCTGGATCTTTCGTCTACCGCCATTTTGGTCCTCCTTCCCTTTTTCGGCAAGCAACCGATAGGGGACACAATAAGGACGACCACCGACAACCACGCTTCAGCAGAGTCGTTGCAGCGGACGAGCCCGGCCCGAGGTCGTTTTGATCCCGTCCAGGGCGAGCGAAGATCCTCGCCGGGCAGTTCCCGGGTAACTGGGTGGGAGAGTAGGTCGCCGCCGGGATTTTTAAACAAGAGCCGCACTCTGAGTGCGGCTCTTGTTTTTGCCCTCGTTTACCCGGGACCTTGCCCAAGGATGTCGGCCGCCGCCGCGAGGCCGGCTTTCGTCATCTTTCCTTCCGAGAAGAGCCGTCTTATCCTCTCTTCATTGGATTTTGACCAGTTGCTGCGGGGCCTTCGGGGAGTAAATCGCAGCGCGTAACGCTCCTCATCAATGCTCTTCTCGATACTGTCGATCCATCCGAAGCAAAGTGCCTCCTCCACCGCATCCGCATAAGGTATCGAAGGTTTTCGGGTTTTCTTCTTGTACTGGACAAGCCAGATATCGGGAGCGGAAGAGTGGTTCTTTGAAAGCCAGTCCCGCCACTGTTTGCGCTCCGGGACATATATGGTCTTTCCAATCTCCATTGGTGAAGATCACCTTAAATCAGCCGACAGGAGCCCCGTGCAGGGGTAAGGATCCGATAAGCCATGAACGGAAGCAGCGACGGCCACTCCAGGCGAGAGCCCAGGGGGTCCAGGAAGCCGGGCAACCGTGCTCGAGGGCCTCAGCCCGCCGGGAGATCCCGTCCGGGCGGCGGGAAGCCCGGCCGGAGGGCCGGCAAGAGCCCCGGACCCCGTGCGCCTCGTGAGGAAGACCAGCGGGGGTCCAGGCCGGCATATAAGAATGCGGACGAACGCACCAAGCCCGCCTACAAGGACGAACGCACAAAGCCCCCCTACAAGAAGGGAGACGACGGAAAGAAACCCCCCTTCAAGAAAGCCCCCAATCGCCCGGACCGCCCGGACCGCCCGGCCCGAGGCTATTCGGACCGTGCGTCGGGGAGATCTACGAAGAAAAGTCTCTACAAAAAGGGGCCCAGGCCCGGCATCTCGGGAAAGGCGGATCTTCGGGGAAACGGCAGAGTTGCAGGTGCATCGTCCAAACCGGGTGGCGAGGCCGAACTGCCCCGGCAATGGGTTACCGAACTGCGCCACACGGCCAAGGCCGGGACCGCCGACCGGGCGGTGGAGGCGATCGTATCGGCTATGGAGGCGTTTTCGTCTGACGATTTCGCACGGAGCGCAGCCCTCGGCGAGATCGCCAAGAAGTGTGCGCCCAGGTCCGGCTTGACGCGTGAGTTGCTCGGGCTGGCCTATTACCGTGACGAGAAGTGGCACGAGGCCGCGAGAGAACTGCTGACCTATCGTAGGCTCACCGGATCCCTGGACGAGAACCATGTCATCGCAGACTGCTACCGCGCTCTCGGCCGGCCGGACCGGGCTCTGGAGATAGTTGAAGAGGTGAAGCAGGCCGACGTGGATCCGGAAATCTGGGCCGAACTGGCGATCGTCGCCGCGGGGGCCCTCGCCGACAAGGGCGAGAGGCAGCGTGCGCTGGCGCGCCTAATGAAAGCCGATCTCAGGCCAAGGTCCGTGCAGGAGTACCACTTGAGGCTTTGGTACGTTCAGGCCGATCTGCTCGAGAAGCTGGGCCAAGCGGCCGCCGCGCGCAGGGCGTGGGAGCAGATCGTTTCCGAGGACCCCGGCTTTTTTGATGCAGAAAAGAGATTGCAGGCAAGCCAGGACTGACGGATAGAAATGCCTACGGGATCGGTTCGGGTTCCAGGTCCCTCATCACGAAGCCGCTTCGCGGCTTCGGCCAAAACAGAGTGGTCTTGGGTGGGGTGCGCCTTCCGGCAACGGCCTCATCGGCAACCAGGTCCAGGCTGACCGGCGCCAGAAGGAATGCGGCGGCCCCGGAATCGATGCCTGCGGAAATTCGCCCCAGATCATGCTCGTAAACAACCTCGGCGCCCTGCGGTTCGAGAATTTGGTCTGCAACAAAGGCTGTGTCGAGCAGTCCGGTGGATTTCATGGTCCACCTGCCTTGAGAGTCGGCGACTCCGATGGTTCCGGCCCCCGCCTCGGCGACGGCCCGTTCCAGGTCTTCGAGGCTCCCGTCGAATTCCTGCAGACCCTCGAAGGACGATAGGTCTACGCCGCGCGCTATGCGATGCGTAGGGAGAACGGTGGGCCCGTAGCGGGCGGCGTCGGAAATAAGGACCATAGCGGCATCCCAGGGCCCGGCGCCGTCCTGCAGGCGGCGCTCGTCCCGGTACGCCAGTGCCGTCTCGTACCGGTGGTGCCCGTCGCCCATCACGATCGGCATTGAACCCATCTGATCGACGATCGGGGCGGCCGTGTCCGGGTCGATTCGCCATGTTGAGTGGACCATCCCCATGGCATCGGTCGCCCGGCCGGTCGGAGGCAACTCAAGCGTCCTGCCTACCAGTTCCCCCCACCCCGAGATCGTCTTCGAGGTGAAAAACCACAGAGGCTCCAGATTCGCCCCAGTGGCGCGCATCAGGCTCAGGCGATCTTTCTTGGGGCCCGGGGTGGTGTTCTCGTGAGGAAGCACGTCTTTCTCCCCGAATGGCTCGAGCTCCAAGGCCGCCACCAGTCCCACGGTCTGATGCTCACGCCCGGCGTGGGTATATGCGATGGAATAAACGAAAAAGGCGTCGTCCAGGTCCTTGACCAGCGTTCCCGTCCCGAGCCAGTTCCGGAAAAGGCCTCCGGCCATCGTATATTTGTCGTCTCCCGAGGGGGATGGCTCCGCGGGAACAAAGTCTCCGCCGAGGGTCAGGTGAATCACATTTTCTGGGTGGAGGTTTCTTAGCAAAACGGCCTCGTCGGGGCCTATCACGTCGTACGGAGGCGCCGTCACAAGCGAAAGGTCGATCCCATCGCGGTAGCGGATGGCGCGAAAAGGGGAAATTGTGGGCATATTGCCTTATACCATGCCGCACAGGCGCCCGGACTCCAATCGGGGGGCGGTGCCGCGCTGATAAGAGCCAACGGCGCATCGTGAAGGTCTGGATACGGCACGATAGTTTAGAGGTACAAGTGAACGCCCAAGGACCGGATATGGACTACATACCGCAAGACGGTGATCCTCGAGACGGGGGCGGTGAGGCACGAACCGGCCCGGCCGCGCAGGCGACCGAAGCCGGCCAGGCGCCCGAATCCGGCCAGCGGCCCCAGCCCCGCCGGGCGCCGGGTGCCGAAGCCGGCCACAAGCCGGTCCCCGACGCGGGCCAGCAGGCACCCGAATCCGGCCAGGCGCCTTCTCACGGCGACGAAGCCTACGAGCTGCTAGCCAGGGGCCTGGAATTACTGGACAGTGGCCACAATCATCAAGCGGCGATCGCGCTCGAGAGGGCGAGGGAACTGGAGCCTGAAAAGGCCTCCATCCGGGAAGCACTGGCCCGGGCCTTTTACAATAGCGGGCAAATCAAAAATGCCGAAAAGGAATTCGAAGCAGCCCTGCAAATCGATCCGGCCGACCATTACGGCCACTTCGGCCTGGGTCTGTGCCGGGCCCGCCTGGGAGACAAAGCCGGAGCGATCGGCATGATAAAAATGGCCCTGGCAATGCGACCGGATTCCGAGGACTACCAGCATGCACTCCGGCGGCTGGCCGGATGACGAGTTCGCGCTAACCGTACATGACCCCCGAGAAGGCGCTTATAGACAACTACTCCGCGTTCGCCGTGGACCTCGACGGCGTTGTATGGCGCGGGTCGGAGCTTATCGAGGGTTCAATTGACGCTCTAAATGCGATTGTCAAAAGCGGAAAGGCGCTGCTGCTTCTGACCAACAACGGGGCCTACCCGCCCGAATCGGTTTGCCGGAGACTCAACGAGGCAGGAGCGCACCTGCGCCCCGAGCAGGTCCTGACCAGCACCGTTGTGGCCCGCCACTGGATCGAAAAAAACGAAATGAAAGGACAGACGGCTTTTGTCCTGGGTCCTCCCGAGATCGTCGCCCAGGTGGACGACACCGTGGAAGTGATCGGCATCGAAGCGGGCTCTTCCGCTCAGATTGTGCTGGTCGGAAGGTACACCGATTTGTCTTACGAAAGGCTGGGCGTCGCGGCCGATTCCCTGCGAGGGGGAGCGGTATTTCTTGCTCTCAACAACGATCCGGTCATGCCCGTTCCCGGGGGAATGGTCCCGGGCACGGGCTCGATCGTGGCCGCGCTCGAAGCCGCATCGGGCTGCACCCCGCTGGTTCTTGGCAAACCACAGCCTCCGATGATGGAATTTGCCGCAGAGATCCTCGGCGGCCGGGGTGTGCTGATGATCGGCGACCGGCCGGAGGCCGATATCGCGGGAGCGAGACTAAACGGATGGGATGGGGCCCTGGTTGCTTCGGGGCTCACCCCCGCAGGGGCGGAAGTGGATCCGGAGCCCGACCACCGGATCGACTCCCTGATATCTATTCTCGGCTAGAGGCCGAAGTGGATCCCGAGCCCGACCACCGGATCGACTCACTGTTTTCGATTCTCGGCTGGCGGCCGGAAGCGTCTAACCTACGCCGGTCCGCCTCTCGGCTAGCGCCCGGAAGCGTCTAACCGAAGCCGGTCCGCTTTTCCCTCTGGCGTTTGGCCCAGCCACCGAGCAGGAAGATCAGGATCATCCCGGCCACGAAGCCACCCACGTGAGCCACCCAGGCCACCCCTGCTCCCCCCGCCTGCTGTCCGGCCCCGATGAAGAACTGCGAGACGAACCACAAAGCGAGGACGACGATCGCCGGCAGCTGCATGAATTGAATGAAGATGAACAGAGGCACCAGGGTGGTGACCTGAGCATGGGGAAAGAGGATCAGGTAGGCGCCCAGCAGCCCGGATATAGCGCCGCTGGCGCCCACGGTCGGCACCTCAGACGCGGGGTTTGCAAGGACGTGTGCCATGGTCGCCGCCAGCCCCGCGAGCAGATAGAAGACGACGTACCTGACTTTTCCCAGAACATCCTCGATGTTGTTGCCAAACACCCAGAGAAACAGCATGTTGCCACCTAGATGAAGCAGGCCGCCGTGCAAGAACATCGATGTGAACATCGAGGCGATGACCGACTTGGCTTCCAGCGGCATTCCCGGGCAAGCCCTCAGGGTGC
>JBOGWH010000045.1:0-5197 GCA_050692975.1 Actinomycetota bacterium
GAGCGGCGCTACGGCTTCCCCCGTGGCGCCGGCGCTTGACTATGGAGAAGGTGGAGGCGAGGGTTCGGAGCGGCGCTACGGCTTCCCCCCTGGCGCCGGCGATTGACTATGGAGAAGGTGGAGGCGAGGGTTCGGGAGATTGCTCTGAGCAGGGAAAAAGCACTCCTGTTCGGGGCTTGATCGTCCGGAACGTGACGGCTACCTGATCGAAGGTCTTGGCAAACTTGTCGAACTCTTCCCTGGGGATCACCTGGAACACCATCTGCACGACGACGTCCTTGTCGACCAGGAAATAGTGTGAATTGGCGCCCTCCGCCTTCAGCTTGGCGTCATAGAAGGTATAGAGGTAGTGCCACCCCGCCAGGTTGTTGACGACTATCTGCTTGGAAGCCAGAACGTTCGGCGTCGTCCGGTTGATGATGGCGTCGAAGCCCTCTTTCAGGCCGCTGACTCCCTCGGCGGGGACCTCGACAGGCAGCTTGCATTCCCTGATGAGCAGAAAGTCGTTTTCCCCGGGTCCGGCCAACAACGGCACCTTGGCCCGGCCGTCTGGATGTTCGAAGCGTTGCCACTGCCGGGGGTAGGCGATGGCCACTCCGGCCGCTTGGTCGATGAAGTTCTGGTAATCCTTGAGGCCCGCGGGACCAGACGGCGACGGGGTCGGCTTTCCGGGCTGTTCCCTCTCGCCCAGAACTGCTCTTCCCGCCAGAACCCCGCCCGAGATCAGGGATATTGCCCCGAGGGTTATTCCGGCGCGGATCAGGAGTTTGCGGTCGACGGGCATGGTGAGCCATTGTACGCATCACCGTCCGGCGGTGGGCAGGAGCCGGCCAAAACCCGCAATCCATGCCCGGGCCGGTGAATCCTTCCGGGCCGCAGAGCTGTAAGAATCTGGCGAGCACATACCGGCGCGGAGTATCATCCTCGTCGGCGGCCGGGGCCTGAAACCCAACCTTCCGGGCCTCCGGATCGAATAGAAGGTAGGCAGATTGAAATTAGGCGTCCTCGAGGAGGAATCTAAAGACTGAAAGGGTGGATTTAGGGGGGCTGAAACGTTGTATGTGACAGATTGTGGCAGAAGACTTTGCGAAAGCCCCCCAAAGGGGGTAAATAAGAAAGCGGTAAAGTAGTTGTGAGGATTTGCTAGGAAAGTGAGCCGCAGGCAGCCGCCGGTTCTCAGAGCCGGCTCAGGAGATACGCACGACGCCAGAGTCGCCGTGCTCGAAAAGCGCTTCTCGGAAGAGATGCAGGCGCGGTGCTCATGGTGCAATCGCGTTTCCGGCGCCCGGTTGGGTCAGTGGATCGAGGTATTTCTGAGCACTCCCGGTTCGGGCATCGCTCCCGCCCATGTTTTCAGGTGCGAATCGTGCGAGACCGCCACCGCAGGGGCGCTGGCCGGCAGCAGCGTGCTGATGGTCCCCCGCCGGGCAGGCAGGCAGCCCAAAAACGGCTCCGGCGAGGCCCCGCCCCCGCCCCTGGACACCCTGTCCGGCGCCCGGGAGCTCCGCCGCTCGCTGGCTCCCGTCGGAACCGACCCAAGGCCGCCGAAGCCGGCCGAAAAGGCGGCCCGGGCAGCCTCGACCGCCAAGAAGCAAAGCAAGCCGAAGGCCGCCGCCGCCAGATCCCGAAAGGTTTCCGGCAACCCCGCCGTAGCCGCCGGCTGATCCCTTTCCCCGGGGGGCTCGCATATACGAATTTTGAGATTGTGCGCGGCTCAGATTTCCGATAGCATCGGGACTGCTAAGAATGACTCTGGATCCAATTTTTCGGGGTTTCAGGTTGTGCTGCAGGCACGAATTTCACGCCTGGAATAGGAATATTTTCAGGACTTGTTCAAGATTTGGTAAGTGTTAGAATCACTTACCGTAGGCAGCAAAATTAGATCTCGAGCCAACATCAAGCCAGCAATCAAGGAGGGAATGAATGGCTGAGGCCCATACCGCGTCCGGGGTAGCACCGGGGGACATGTCGTCAGAGGACCCCTTTGCTCCCATCGGAATTCGCAGCCAGTCGCCTCTGGCCCAGATGCAGCGACCCCCCCAGGCCCGTCTCGGTCCCCTGGAAAAGGTCTACCTCATCTGGATGGTCGGAGGTTCATGCGACGGATGCACCATCGCCGTCAGTGGCGCTACCAACCCCCCGGTTGAGCACCTTCTGAACGGTATCGTTCCGGGACTTCCCCGGGTGGAGCTGATCCACACGGTTGTTTCGGTTGAATCGGGTCCCGAATGGGTCCACAACCTCTTTATGGCAGAGCGCGGGGAGCTGGACGCCCCCTTCGTTATTGTCTGGGAGGGTTCAATGTTCGACGAGACCCGATCCGGCGACGGATATTTCATGGGCCTCGGCGAAGATCCAGACAGCGGGCGCACCATCACCTCTGCGGAGTGGATGCGTCGTCTCGCACCGAAGTCTGCGGCAGTCATCGCCATCGGCACCTGCGCAACCTGGGGCGGTATCCCCGCCGCCGAGGGCAACCCCACCGGTTCCATGGGCGTCATGGACTTCCTCGGAAAGGACTTCCGCTCTAACTTCGGCGTCCCGGTGGTGAACATCCCCGGCTGCTCGCCCGTCGGCGACAACTTCATGGAGACGGCGGCGGCGGTTGTGCTGTTCCTGCAGGGCCTCGCTCCCCTTCCCGAGTTCGATGAGCTCGGCCGGCCTGCGTGGCTGTTCGGTGAGACCGTTCACCGCCACTGCCCGCGTGCCGGTTACTACGAAGAGGGCGTGTTCGCTCAGGAGTACGGCGACAAGGAATGCCTTGTCGAGCTCGGCTGCTGGGGTCCGGTCGTCCAGTGCAACATTGCAGAGCGCGGCTCGGTCAATGGAGTCGGTGGCTGCATGCAGATGGGCGGTATTTGCATCGGATGCACGATGCCCGGCTTCCCCGACAAGTTCTCGCCGATGTACCAGGCGCCTCCCGGATCGATGCTTTCCTCGACCACCTCTCGGATGGTCGGTGGATTCATTCGCCGGATGCGCCGGATGAGCATGGCCGACAAGAACATGACGGCTCGTTGGGAAAGCGCCGATACATTGCCCTCCGGGTGGGCACGCTACGGCACTACCCCTCGAGGAGTTACCAAGTTGATCCACAAGGCGTACCGCGCCTACCAGCACTCCAACCGAGGTTAGGGAAAGGGAAGGTAAGTTGAGAGCAGTTCTAAAGGAGAGCGGCTATGTGCTTTAAGAACCTGCCGGTCGAGTTCGATGAGAACGGAAAAGCCCGGCTCAAGGAGGGTGTAGCCAACCCCTGGTCGTTTGACAGCGCAGGGGAACGCAAGCGCTACACGAAGCAAGTTGCCCGCCCCGTATCGGGGGGTGCAGTTGCAACCCGGTCAAAGGTCCGAGACTGGATGATCGATCCGATCACCCGTGTCGCCGGCGCCCTGGCCGTCCACGTAGGAATCGACGTGGAGAAAAGAGTGGCAGTGGATTGCCACTCGATGGCAATGCTGTTCCGCGGCTACGAGATCATTCTCCACGGCCGCGACCCCAGAGACGCCATCGACATCTCATCCCGGGCCTGTGGAGTGTGCGGAGGCGTTCACGCCGCCGTTTCTTCTCAGCTGCTCGACCAGGCGTTCGGCATCACGCCTCCGCCGATGGGCGTCGCAGTGCGAAGCCTCGGAGCGGCGGCAGAAATGCTTTACGACCACCCGATTCACCTGGGTCTTCTGTCCGGCCCCGACTACTCGACGGCTCTGGTCTCCGTGACCAACCCCGAGATCGTCAAGAAGGCAGAGAAGACGCTTGCCCCGCACAGTCACGTGCACGGGTACCGGACCATCAAGGACATCATGGATGGCATGAACCCCTTGACCGGTTCGATTTACCTCGAGGCGATCGAGTTCACCCGCCTCGGCCGTGAGATGTGCAACTTCATGTACGGCAAGTACCCCCACCCGTCGACGCTGATCCCCGGCGGAGTCACCACGACTCTTTCCACGACCAGCTTCAACGAGTACTACACCCGCCTGATCAAGTTCTTCGACTACTCGAAGCGCCTGGCCGGCTGGTGGAGCGACCTCATGGACTTCTTCCTTGACGTCAACCCCGACTACGCCCTGGTGGGCGCCCGTCCGAACAACCTGCTGATGTGCGGCCTGTTCGACGACCCGCTGGCGTCCGACGGCACCTCCAAGAACATGGCGGCATGGGGCGACAGGCGCTGGGCTACTCCCGGTGTTATCCGGGACGGCAAGCTTGTCACCACCGACCTCCACAAGATCAACGCGGGCTTCGAGGAATTCGTACAACACGCGTTCTACGAGGAATGGACCACCGGCGGTCAGAAGTACAGCACCGACCCGATCGGAAACCCCATCTCCCCGTATCACCCGTGGAACAAGACCACGATTCCGAAGCCGTCCGCCCGTAACTTCAAGGAAAAGTACTCCTGGGACACCGCCCCACGCTGGGACCGGGTCTCCATGGAGACCAACCAGTACGGACGGATGTGGACGACTGCTCTGGCGCAGAAGATCCCTCAGAACGACTTCATCGAAGCAACCGGTGACGGGCTGAACATTCTTCTGCCGAAGTTCCAGCTGCCGGAAACCACGCTGGAATGGAAGGTGCCCAAGCAGATCAACGCCATCGAGCGCAACCGTGGCCGTGCTCACGCTGTGGGCTGGCAGGCGGCGATCGCCATGAACCTGCTGCTCCAGGCATTCGACCTGTGGCGGAAGGGCGAGACCAAAGCCTGGACAAAGTTCAACATCCCCAAGGACGAGCGGATGGCGGTCGGCTTCAACGAAGCCGGGCGCGGCTGGCTGGCTCACCACATGATCATGGACAAGGGTAAGATCGTGAACTACCAGATCACGACTCCTTCAACCCTGAACGCCGCTCCTCGCGACCCGTTCGGTAACCCCGGACCTTACGAGGAGGCCGTGATCGGTACCCCGATTCTGGAGTCCGTCAAGGACGACGAGATCAAGGGCATCGATATCCTGCGGTCGATCCGGTCCATGGACCCGTGCATGCCCTGCACAACCCACATGGACACCGGAAAGGGCGTCATCGTCCGGGAAATTAACAGCTGCTCCTGCACTCTGGAATAGCTGGAATCGTCAAGAGAAACGGGGCTGCTTCGGCAGCCCCGTTTTTTTCTCTGAAGAAGTACAACGCCGAGCTTGCGCGAAAATGGAAGTGATCAGAAATGAGTGAGCCCGAAATGTGGAGTGTAGTAACC
>JBOGWH010000046.1:0-9670 GCA_050692975.1 Actinomycetota bacterium
CTCCACAACTGTGCATCGGCGGCCCTTGAAGTGAGGCGGAGCACCGCGCCCTGGGAGATCTTTTGAATCGCCACGTATTCCTCCAGCAGCGCGGCAGCGTCGCAGGGCCGCAGCAGCTCAGGCTTTAGGCTAGCGGCCGCTTCCTGCAGTGCACCCCGGATGTCCCTAAGTGAGTCGAACATATGTACGATTATAGCAGCCAAGGCCGACAATTATGGCTCCGAAAACGCTTACAAGGGGGACTTTTTTCAAAAACCTTTGAGGTCACGCTATGACGGCCATGCCTCGACCATTTCGACCGGCCCGATGTCATCAGTCCTCCTGGTTCAGGCCGGCTTCCCGGTCCCGACCTATCGATTAAAGATTACTCCGGCGGCCCTCCCTCAGGCTATGACGCCTGCTGGGGAGTTTTTCCGGGACAGCCTCAGTCAGCGAGCGGCACCGATCCCGAATCGACTATGCGAGGTCGGCCAACAGATCGCGAATCTCTTTGAGCAGGTCGCCTGGAGTGACCACCGAAATGGCTCCTGGCTGCGGGTGGTAATGCCGGGTGTTGAAGGTCACCAGATAGCCGCAGTCGTTTTCCACCGCGCTGGCAAGGATCGGCAAGTCATTTCTCTCGGCCTGGCCCGCTAAGCTTTGCAGGGTTTGCCTCTTAGGCTCTCCCGCCCAGCGGCAGCAATGGTCGGCCAGCGATCTAAAGGCGTCCAAAGCCTGCGGCAACTTGGTGGCCAGGTTTCGCTCGGCCTCTGCCCGCGTTTGAGGCGAGCCCACTCCTTCGATAAGCCCCAGTTCAGAAAGACGCAACAGAACCCTCGCGGCGCCGGTGGAGGAAGCGGAACCGGCTATCAGGACATCGGAGTCAAAAAAGACTCGGGGCCGGGCCGGCCACCCGCTCAATCTTTGCCGTGACGGGCTGCGCGCTGCTGGGCAACTCCCTGCACGAGTTCTTCAACGGAGAGCCCCTCCCGCTTGCGCATTTCCTCGATCTGATTTCCGAACTTGTCGACCAGACTCAGTTTGGGGGAAACCACGAGCACGCCTTCCAGATCAATCAGCGTAACTGGGTCACCTTCGTCCAGGGAGTACTTTCTCCGCCATTTCGCAGGCAGCGTCAGGTTTCCACGGCCTCTAACCTGCACAACCTTGGCATCCATACCAACCCAAGGATATCAGTAAATCAGTATTTCAGCCTTTACTATCTAAGCGTGGCCCCAACGTCTTTTAGCGGCAGCATCAAGTGAAGTGGATCCGGAGAATTTCCGTGCGGGAATTAGGCTCGGCAAGGGAGATTCTTTTCAGGAAAGAGGCCAGCTGGTGCAGAGAGCTCAAATCTTAGGTTTCCGGACGGCCTCGAATCTTCCAGGTTCTCTCGCAACGAGAGGCCGGCGCACCAGTTATCGATCGTCTTACGATAGATGCGGATTCCGTGATCACTGATGAAGTTTCCCTGCTCCTGCTCGGGCCTTCGCCTCCAGCCTCGGGCAGTTAATTCCTTGTCGTACCACTGATAAGCTGCTTGAAAATCTAAGGTGGACTGCCGGGGGGTAAATCTTCGAATTATGCTTGGCCCCATTCCTAGGTCGCTGGATAGCACTTCTCCCAGCCTCTTGGACTGCACTCGTTTGCTCTGAAGTTTGGTGCCTGGCGGTATCAGGTTCAGTGCAGACTCACGCTTCATAGCAGACAGCCGCTTGTTGCCAGGGTCGGGATCTAGGTAGGCCTTTTCGTCAGTCTTACGGTCGCCAATTGAACAGCCCTGGCCAACGACCAGTAACAGAGCGATTAGCAAGGCGGCACATCCTCTCTTAGCCATAAATTCCGTTGTTCTCCTCTTTAGTAGTGTCACCTGAGAGGCATCGTCCGATGCTGCCGCGGATTGCCGGAGCTCATCCGAGCAATGCGATATCCCATGGTCAGGGAGGAGGCGAGACAATCGGCCCGAGCTTTCGTCCGCCGCTTTACCCTGGGACACATCGGCCAGTTCAACAAGGCCCTTCGCAGTGTTCACCAAACCGCCTTTGGGCTTTTCGGCGAGATCAAGCAATTGACGATGCGCTTTAAACGGAACTCGGGTACTCCAACCCAGGACTGGCCGAGGGCAAGACGGCTATTCCTGGTGACCGTGGGACTCTATCGATGGATTTGAGTAGTTAGCCCACCACCCCGTCGGCGCCGCCCTCCTGCCCCGACAGCATCAGTTCGAGGTCGCCCTGGGCGTCAGGGGTGGCCAGGGCAAGAATCTCATCCCCGGTCATCAAAGCGGTTTCGTCGCGGGCCTGGATAACGTGGCCGGCCCTGACCACAGCTACCAGAGTGCAGTCGCGGGGCAGATCCAGCTCCGAGATCAGCTTCCCCGCAGCCGGTGAATCCGCGTCAAGCCGGAACTCGACGAGAAGAACCTTGCCCTGCTCCAGCCGCAAAAGCGTGACGAGGTCCCCTACCGTGACGGCTTCTTCAACCAGGGCGGTGAGCAGATGAGGGGGACTGACGGGTGCGTCGACTCCCCACGACTCGTTAAAAAGCCACTCATTGTTGGGATGATTGACGCGGGCGAGCACCCTTCCGATCGCAAACTCCTGCTTTGCCAGCAGCGAGGCGACGAGGTTGACTTTGTCGTCCCCGGTGGCGGCGACCATTACCTCACATTCCTCCAGACCGGAACCCTGCAGGTTCAGCGGCTCGCAGGCATCGGCATGCACCCACGAACATCGAATCGTTCCGTGCAGCCTCTCCACCAGGTCGCCGTCGCGGTCGATAAGCACGACGTCGTGACCCCTGGACACAAGGTCCTGAGCGACGAAGCGGCCCACCTTGCCGGCGCCGGCGACGGCCACCTTCAAACCGGGCCCCCTTCGGCGCCGCTCAGCCGTTCCTCAAGTTCCGGCAGGAAGGTCCGCAGCACCGAAACATGCAGGAAGTCTCCTTCCTGCACGATAGTCCTCAGGTCGGGCAGGCTCGTGGCGCCGAAGCGGGTCAGCGCCATCACGTTGACCTTCCCGTACTCGCGCAGCTCATCGATCGGCTTTCCGATCATGGCGTCGGGCGCCGGAATGCCTACCACAACCACTTCTCCCGACCCCACCGTCCATTCAATCGCCTCGGTAGAAGGAAGCACCTTGGCGAGCAGTTGATCGGTGGCCCACGCCACCGTGGCAACCGTCTGGATGCCGAGCCGCTCGTAGATCTGCGCCCTTCTCGGGTCGTAGATCAAGGCCGCCACCCGCGGGACGTTGTAGTGCTCCTTGGCGATCCGGGCGGAAACGATGTTGGTGTTGTCCCCCCTCGTCGCCGAGACGAACACATCGGCATCGGTGATGCCCGCCTCCTCGAGGGCCGCCCGGTCGAACCCGAGCCCGAGCACCTTCTTGCCGGAAAACCCGGGATGAAGCCGCTCCTCGAAGGCATTGACGTCGGGATCGATGACCGAAACCGTGACCGACCGCGATTCCAGGGCATGGGCGAGCTCGGCCCCCACCCGGCCGCAGCCGACTATTACCGAATGCATGAGGCACAGAATACTGCGCGGTTATGCTTTCTTGCTCATGAGCCGGATCTTCAAGCGGCTGGCGGTCGGCCGGCCAATCTCCACCTACGAAGAGGCTCATCACCGGCTATCCAAAAAGATCGCCCTCGCGGTCTTCTCGTCCGATGCGCTTTCATCTTCTGCATACGCCACCGACGAGATCCTGCTGCGCCTGATGCTGGCGGGCACTGCGGCGCTGGCAATGGGGATCCCGATCGCGATCGCCGTTGCCGTCGTCCTTACCGTGGTCATCGTTTCCTACCGGCAGACCGTTCAGGCCTATCCCCTCGGAGGCGGGGCCTACACGGTAGCCCACGAAAACCTTGGGGCTCCGGCCGGACTTGTTGCCGCCTCTGCTCTGCTGATCGACTACGTTCTTACTGTCTCGGTCAGTCTGGCTGCCGGAGTCGCAGCGGTTGCAGCCGCCTTTCCGGCCGCGAGGGACAGCCGGGTTTTCGTGGCCGTTGCCGGAGTGGCCTTGATCACGGTTTTGAACTTGCGGGGACTCAAAGAATCGGGAGCGATTTTCTCGATTCCCACCTACGGCTTCCTGGTTTCCATGTTTGCCCTGATCGCGATCGGGTTTTACAAGAGCGCGACCGGACAGGTTCCCGCCTACTCTGCCCCACACCTCGAGCAAACCCGCGACCTATCGCTTTTCCTGTTTCTTCAGGCGTTTTCCTCCGGCGCCACCGCGCTGACCGGGGTTGAGGCCATTTCAAACGGAGTTCCCGCCTTCAGAAAGCCTGAAACGAAAAATGCCGCTGCAACTCTGGCCACGCTGGGCATCCTCCTCGGGCTGCTGTTCGTGGGAATCACCGTGCTGTCCCGGATCTATCACGTCGATCCCGAACTTATCCATCAAGGCAAGACGGTCGTCTCCCAGATAGGGGAAAAGGTATTTGGAAGAGGTCCCATGTTCTTCGCAGTACAGACCGCCACGGCTCTGATTCTTTTCCTTGCTGCAAACACTTCTTTTGCAGACTTTCCGCGCCTGGCGTCCATTCTGGCCAGGGACCGCTACCTTCCCCGTGCTCTGCAGCATCGTGGAGACCGGCTCGCCTTCTCCAACGGAATCGTAATTCTGGCGATCGCCGCTTCAGCGTTGCTCGTTGTTTACAAGGCAGACGTCCACAAGATAATCCCCCTTTATGTGATCGGGGTCTTCACGAGCTTTACGTTGTCGCAGGCCGGGATGGTAGTGCACTGGCGGCGCGACGCGGCCGACGCCCGCCGGTTGGGCCGGGGCGAGCCACGCGGCTGGAAGCGGGCGGCGTTCATAAGCGCTGCAGGAGCTATGACCACCTTTCTGGTACTGGTAATCGTCTCGGTCACCAAATTCAAACTCGGCGCCTGGCAGGTGATGATTCTGATCCCGGCCCTTGCATGGCTGCTCCAACTGGTTCACGTGCACTACGGCCGCATCGCGGGAGAGCTGCGGATGAGCAAAGAGCCTCTCGACATCGATCCCGGCAAAGTAGTCCTGCTCGTTTCCGGCCTGGGCGGCGCGACCAAAGCTCTGGCCTTCGCCCGTGCGCTGGCGCCGGAGGATCTCAGGGTGGTCACTTTCGGAAAAGGGGGTGGTCAGGTGGACGTGCTTGAGACCCGATGGCGGGAGATGGGGCTGCAAGTTCCCGTGCATCGCCTGGGAGGCAAGGTTCACGCCTTGCTGGAATATGTGGATGAGATGGGCCACGATGCCCAGAGTCCGGTCACTGTGATAATCCCAGACCCCCAGTACAAGAGCGCCCTCGTGCAGATTATTAAAGGGCGGCGCTTTCTAGCGGTGAAGAGGGCCTTCCTTTACGAAGCGGGCACAGTGGTCATCAGCGTGCCCTACAACCCCGCAGAGCCGGAGCCGCAGCGGCTTCAGGCGCCGGGCCGGCTGTCGCTGATAGTTTTCGTTTCGTCGGTCCACCGGGCCACTGCAAGGGCCCTGAGGTACGCTCACTCGCTGCGTCCCTCGGAGCTAAAGGCCATGAGCATCCAGACTCACCCCGGCGAAGCCGCGGAGTTGACCGAGCAGTGGAGCCAGTGGGGTCTCGACGTCCCTCTGGAGATCGTCGATTCTCCCTTCCGAAGCCTGATCGAACCGGTCATCCGGGAAGTGAGGGAACTCGGCCCCAACCCCAACGACGCCGTTGGCGTTGTGGTGCCCGAGTTCGTGGTCGGCAAATGGTGGCAGGCCATCCTGCATAACCAGACAGCCTTCCTGATAAAGAGCGCTCTTTTGTTTGAGCCGAATGTGGTGGTGATCAACGTTCCCTACCACCTCGGCACGAGGGAAACCCGAAAGAAAGCTCTGACCGGTTCCTAGCCGGCTTCCGCCATCTCCAAAGCGGGAGGGGGAGGCGCCTCGGCGTCCATGCCCTCGGTCTTGCGGGACTTGGAGAACCAGATCGCGACCGCGAGGATGGCCAGCCCGACCGCGATGACCGCGGTACGGACGCCCGGATCGGGATCTTCGTTGACCACGGTGACCACCGGCACCGCAACTAGCAGGGCCACCAGATTCATCACCTTGATCAGCGGGTTCAGGGCGGGGCCCGCGGTGTCCTTGAAAGGATCGCCCACGGTGTCGCCGATAACGCTGGCTTTGTGGCTCTCGGAGCCCTTGCCGCCGTAGGCGCCTTCTTCGATCAGCTTCTTGGCGTTGTCCCAGGCCCCTCCGCTGTTGGAGAGCATCACCGCCAGAAGCTGCCCGCACAAAATGACGCCCGCAAGGAAGGCGCCGAGAGCCTCGGCGCCCAGGGCGAAACCGACGACTACCGGAGTGACCACCGCGATCAGACCCGGCGTCGCGAGCTCCTGCAGGGAGGCCTTGGTCACGATGTCGACGACCCGGGCATAGTTCGGCTTGACGCTGTAATCCATGATTCCTGGGTTCTCACGGAACTGGCGGCGGACCTCCTGAACCACCGCGAATGCAGAGCGGCCCACCGCCCGGATGGTCAGCGAAGCAAACAGAAATGGAATGGAGCCCCCGATAAGAAGCCCTATCAACACTTCCGGGCGATCGACACGCACGGCGAACTCCCGAAAGGCCTCAACGCCGGTTCCGATGATCTTATCCCGGAAAGACCCGAACAGCGAAGTCGCTGCGATAACCGCCGTGGCAATCGCCAAACCCTTGGTTATCGCCTTGGTGGTGTTGCCGACCGCATCCAGGGAAGCCATGATTTCGTCGGCCCGGCCGCCCAGACCTCCGGCCATCTCGGCCACGCCGTGGGCGTTATCGGAAATGGGCCCGTAAGTGTCCATCGAGACGATTACCCCGACGGTGGTCAGCATCCCCATTCCCATCAGGGCGATCATGTAAAGCGACTTCGCCTCGTTGCCCCCACCCAGCAGGAAAGCTCCGGCTATCGCGGCGGCGATGGCAAGGATCGCGATGACGGTGGACTCCATGCCGATGGAAAACCCCGAGATGATTGTCGTGGCCGGCCCCGTCTGGGTGGCGGCTGCAATCTCTCGCACGGGCGTGCGCTCGGTGGATGTGTAGTGCTCGGTCAGATAATGGATTGCGATGGCGAGAACCAGCCCGATCGTTACGGCCCAGGCTGGCGCCCAGTCGACCGTGGAGCCGTCGGGCCTAAAGTACAGGTACGTAAGTCCGAACACGAGCAAGGCCGAAAGGATGGCCGAGGAGAAAAAGCCCCGGTTGATCGACTTCATGCCGTGCTCGTTTTCCGATCTCGGCGAAACCGCGTAGATCCCGATTACCGAAGTGAGAACGCCGATGGCACGCACAAACAGCGGGAACATGACGCCGATCGCGGCACCCCTCGGCCCCAGCGCCCCGTAGGCGGTAAACCCCAGGATCAACGACGCCACGAGCGTCACCTCATAGGACTCGAAGATGTCGGCGGCCATACCGGCGCAGTCACCCACGTTGTCGCCGACGTTGTCGGCGATGGTGGCGGCGTTGCGGGGATCGTCCTCGGGGATCCCTTGCTCGATCTTGCCGACGAGGTCGGCGCCCACGTCGGCTGCTTTCGTGAAGATTCCTCCGCCGACCCGCATGAACATCGCGAGGAGCGCCCCGCCGAAACCGAACCCAACGAGCACGGTCGGCGCGTCGCCCTTGAACATCAGGAAGATGGCTGCAGCCCCAAGAAGGCCGAGCCCGACGGTGAACATACCCGCCACGCCCCCGGCACGGAATGCGACGGTGAGAGCTTTGCGCTGCGACTCCTGCGCGACGTTGGCCACCCTGACGTTGGCCTTGACGGCCAGCGTCATTCCCACCAGGCCGATGGTGGCGCTGAACCCGGCCCCCAGGAGAAATGCGATCGAGCGGGCAAGTTTGACGATCCCGGGACTTCCGTTGACCTCGCCGACCGGCAGGGCGAGCAGGCCGACGGTGAGGATCGCCACGAAAATGGCGAGGGTCCGGAACTGGCGGCGCAAATACGCCCGGCTGCCTTCCTGGATGGCGCCGGAGATCTCCCGCATTTTTTCGGTGCCCTCGGGGACCGCCAGAACCTGGCGCATCAGGTACATGGCAAACGCCAGAGCCAGCAGGCTGATGCCCAGGATCACCCACAGCGAAAGCTCTTCGAAAGAGTTGAGGTTTACTTCGATAGATTCCGCCTCAGCGGCGAGGATAAGGCCGGCTGCGCTCAAATTAGGCTTCTAGTACCTTGCCGCCGCCGGCCATGGCCGCCTCGGCGCTTTCGTGGATTGGAAACACCTTGGTGAGCCCGGTGATCCTGAATATCTTGAGAATCCTGTCCTTGGTGCACACGATGCTGAGCGTGCCCTCGTGGGTCTTGACTCGCTTCAGCCCCGCCACGAGCACCCCGAGCCCGGTTGAGTCGAGAAAGTCGACGCCCTCGAGGCCCACGATCAGGTTCCGCTCGCCCTGCTCGACGAGTTCGATCAGCTGCTCTCGCAGCTTCGGAGCCGTGAACACGTCCACCTCGCCGTTGACGTTCACTATTGAAAAGCCGTCCCTCTTTTCAAGGTCTATCGTAAGGTCCATATCCGTCCCACCTCTAGCCGTCCTTCCCGCGATTTTGGCCCGCGCGTCCAAATACTTGCCAGCATCGGGGGTCTACAGCACTATAGCGGAATAACGGGAACTGGCACGGCGAAACTAGCCGGTTCGAAACCTGCCTGCAGGAGCATCGCCCGATTTCCCGTTATTGCGGCCGGAAGGCGGGTAGCATCCTGTGGCGGTGAGCACCTACCGATACCTGCGCGGGCCTTTGACGATCTCAGCCGTTTTACTCGCCCTCATCGCGGTCGCGGGATGCGGCAAGAAGGATGGGGGCCGGCCGCGCCCGAAGGCAAGCCCCGCCCAGGCGGTGAAAGCCGACTTCAAAGCCCTGGACATCCGGGCGGTGAACCAATCCGGCAAGCCCGAGGCGGGTCAAAAGGCGAACGAGGAGTCCGCCAAGGTCATTTCTTTGCTGAACGAGTTTTACGGCACGGCCTTCATAGACAAGAACGCCTGGGAGGGCGGCAAGCACTCGAAGCTAACCGGACTGTTCACCGCCGAAGCTCAGCCTGCCCTCGGCGCCAACCTGGGCGGCCTCGCCCTCGGCGACCTTACGCCCAAGATCAAGTCGGTCCGGCCCCGCAAGCAGGACGCAACCAAAATCACCTTTTTGATCGAAGACGACCTCACGGTGCCGGCGGGAGTGGTCACGGTCCTGTTCGAGGCCACCGGCAAGACGGTTGAGTCCTCAGACGGTCCGGTGGCGATCCTCCACAACGCCTCGTTTTACCTGGTGCCTGAAGGCGGCGGCTACAAGATCTACGCTTACAACGCGGAACTCAAGGCCGACACGCAGACCAAGACGGCAGCTTTCGGGGCGCCGCTTCAAAGCGCGGAGAGGGCCGCGTGAGGTCGGCCGCGCTGGGATGGCGCCTCCGGGGGGCAAGGCGTTGGGCCCTGGCGGCACTCGCGGGGACGCTGGCGTGGGCGGTCTGGTGGATAAGCCTGCCGCTGCGGGTGGACGCCCAGACTCCCGTCGCATTGGGAATCCATAAGGTCCAGGGCGCCACCTGGCGGCCGGACCGCGGCGAGCCGTTGTTCTTTGCGGTCCTCGGAAGCGACACGCGGGTCGGGCCCCCGTCCGGTGGAGGAGGGCGGTGCGATGCAATTCACATTGTCGCCATCAACCCGCAGGCAAAAGC
>JBOGWH010000047.1:0-2002 GCA_050692975.1 Actinomycetota bacterium
GCGGCCGGCTGCTGCATTGAGGTGATCCGCCGGTTCGCCGGCCGCACCCCGATCCTGGGAGTCTGCCTCGGCCATCAGGCGATCGGGGTTGCTTTCGGAGCCAGCGTTATCCGGGCATCGTCCCTGATGCACGGGAAGACGTCTCTGGTGGTTCACGATTCGACCGGGCTCTTCGCCGGCCTACCCAGCCCTCTGGAGGCCACGCGATACCATTCTTTGGTGATCGACCCGGCCACAGTGCCGGCCGAACTGGAAGTCACCGCTCGCACCGGCGAGGGAGTGATCATGGGAGTCGCCCACCGCAACTACGCGATCGAGGGGGTGCAATTCCATCCCGAGTCGGTGCTGACAGCCGGCGGCATCGGCCTTATCGAGAACTTTCTCAGCCGTGTGGGGGCCGCAACCCCGATCTCCTAAGTTTGAGGCGGTCCCAGCTCAAGACGGCCCCAGAGGGCTCGCCTGCGGCACAAATTGATGACATTTGGCATATTGCCTCCGCCGGGGGGAAGCCGCAGAATCGGTGCTTGCACAAGGCACTCACACCGGGTGGGGGTTGGGAAACAAATCATGAAACTAACGGCGAACGTTCTCGCCCTGCCGGGGCCGGGCTTACTCGGCTGGGGGGCCTCACTCCATCCGGAGGGCGGCTCTGCCGCTTGCCTGGAGATCATCTTGACTTTCGACCCTCAGGCGAACCACTACAACGCGATCATCGAAGCCCCCGGCGGCGGCCTCAGGGTTTTTTTCCGTTCCGACGAGCATGACCGACCTGCCCTTGATGTTTCGGGTGTATGCGATGGCCAGCAACCGGAAATAATCGACGGTCGGATAATCCGCCTGCTGCTTTCCGAGGGTCAGATTCTCCAGGTTTGTGTGGAGGATTTTCGCAGCGGGCAGATTTCCGCCGAACTGCTCAAAAGCTGACCGGGAAAGCGCTCAAGCAAGGGAAAGGGTCGAAGGCCGCCCCGAGCCGGCCCTCGGCCCTTACAGCATCTAAAAAGTGAGCTCCTTCCTCTTCAACGAGATCGGGGGGCGGGCAACGCAGCAGCCCGCCCCCCGTCCGTTTGTTTGTGGTCAGCTGCCGAACTCGTCCACGCAATCTCCCTGGTCCTGGAAGACGGGATTGTTGAAGTTCCGCCAGCCGTCGTCTTTGCATTGCTCCGCGCTGGTCGGCGGCCCAACGACCAGGTACGCAGCGGTTCCCCAGTCGGACCGCAGGTCGGCGTTCCTGGAGAACGTGATGCGGGTTCGACCGCTGCCGTCGGCCGCGTTCATCGTGTACAGCTCAAAATCTCCTTGCAGGTCATCGCTGCTGTAGACGAGCTTGGAGCCATCCGGAGACCACGCCGAGAACGCGTCGAACGAATTCTTGCTGTTCGTAAGGTTGACGACGCCACTGCCGTCAGCGTTCATTTTGTAGACGTCGAGCTGGTTGTCTTCCCGCGCGCTGTTGAAGGCGATCTGCGAACAATCCGGCGACCAGGTCGGCCCGCTGTCCAGAGCGAGGTTATTGGTGAGGCGCGTTACTCCGGTTCCATCCATGTTTATGGAGTAGATCTCGAAGTTTCCGTCCCGGTTGGTGTTGAAGACGATCTTGCCCGAAGTCGAGTTTCCGCAGGCATATGCCGCAGAGTCCTGGGAGTTTTCAGTACCCGGCGTCAGGTTGACCTGGTCTGTGCCGTCGGCGTTCATGATGAACACGTCGAAGTTGCCATGCTCGCCCCCGACGCCGCCCGAGCCCGGAACCCTCTGGCTGTGGAACACGATCTTGCCGTCACTGGTCCAACTCGTCCCCCTGTCTTCACCAGTAGCAAAGGTCAGCCGCGTGACCGAGCTGCCGTCGTTGTTCATTGTGTAAACCTCCGAGTCCCCATCCCGAAAGCTTTCAAACGCGAGCTGTCCGCCTGAGGGAGACCACGAAGGGTCGCCATCCGCGACGTTGTTGTTCGTCAGGCGGGTAGTTCCGGTCCCGTCCTGGTTGATCGCGTACACTTCCCGGTTT
>JBOGWH010000048.1:0-3369 GCA_050692975.1 Actinomycetota bacterium
GCGGGGCCCCGTCGCTTTTCCGGGGATCCCCGGCGGCTTGTTTTGCTCGAACCCCACCGGGGTAAATACAGAGTCGAAGCATTGGGTACCCGGGGCGGGCGGGCAGTCGCCTCCCGGGGCCTCTCAAGGTTTGAGAAAGGAGAGTTGGGATGGCACCGGTTTTGTGGCTACTCGCGGTGATTCTTGCGATCGTAGGAGTTATCCAGATCCTGCAGGGCCAGCTGTTGCTCGGCATCGTTCTGCTCGTGGCGGCGGCCGCAGTGGGACCCGGAGGATGGAGCGTCTTCAACCGCCGATCGGTTTAGAACACGAAGCTGAAAATGCCCCCCTTGAGTTCAAGGGGGGCATTTTCATTTCCGGAAGACGCCGGTTGCTAGCATGAGACATCCCAATGCACGATCCGATCGAGTTCGAAGAGAAAAGCGCCGGGCCGGGCCGTGCATTCTGGCTGGCCGCAAGGCGGCTCAATTCAGAAGGCACCGGCGCCCTGCAAGAGCTTGTCTCTGCGGAGGGCATCGGCAAGCTGGGCCATCTGGCCCGCCACGACACGCTGGAGCGATTGCGCGTCGAGCTGTACGCAATAGCCAGCCTGATCGCAGAAGCGACCGTCCGTCGCGCGCTGGACGGCAGGGGGGCTTACCCGCCCTTTGGGCTGGCGCGTTCGATGTTCTCGGAGTTTCGGGTGATCGCCGACCAACCGGAACCGGTCCAGCAGGACTATATCGACGGGTTCTTCAGGCTCGGCCGGGCATGCATCGACACCGTCGTGTTCCATCTGGACGCCGAAGTTCAACAGATGCGCAAGTCGGACCGATCGTGGATGTACGAGCGTGAGGAAAGACTTCTCAAGCTGTTCTCCAACCGGAGTTCTAAAGAAGTTCAGGCGCGCATGCGCGACGTTTTCAGCTTCATGTACGGGGGATTGCAGTTCGGAACAAGCACCATCGTTCAGCTCCTGGAAGTTATGGCCCGAATACTCCAGGAGGATGGACGGCTCGGCGCCGCGCAGCGGGCCGAGGTGCTGCGCCGAAGCAGCCGCCCCGCCCACCAGCTCTCTGCGGTAAACGTCGATCGCATCGTCGCCGCCTATACCGCCCTGCAGCCCGATGTCCCGGTCGCCAAGGCGAGCCCCGCCGGGTGGATGGATCCGGCCAAGTTTGAATTGGAGCTTTCGGATGGAAAGCCCTGGCGGATCTCCCTGGCGGGCGACGGCGCCGTGCTCGGCAAACACCTCTATAAAGGCACATTCAGGACGCAGGGATGTCCGGCCCGCGTCTCGCCCTTCGGCGGGCCGTCGCCCATCGTGTTGCTGTGGGGCTGGTTTGCCGATGTTGCCGAACAGGCCGGGCTTCTGGGAACATAGCCCTCCGACGCAGGGAGGATAACCAGGGTGACGGCAACCGTTCCGCAGGGGGCAAAGGAATACCTCGAGTGCATCTACGAGATGGAAGAGGAGGAGGCCCGGATCCAGCAGGCGAAGATAGCCAAGCGCCTCGGTCTTTCTCCGGCGACGGTCTCCGAGCAAATTCGCCGTCTCTCCCGGGAGGAATTGATAGAGACCACCGGCCGGGAGATCCGGCTGTCGGACCGCGGGAGAGAGATTGCCGCCGCCCTGGTCCGCAAGCATCGCCTCGCGGAAAGATTGCTTACCGACATTCTCGAGATTCCCTGGCACCGGGCGCATGAGGAAGCACACGCCTGGGAGCACGTCATCTCACCCGAGGTCGAGGAGCGGATCCTGGCTAAAACGGGGGCCAAGACCTGTCCGCACGGCAACCCGATCCCGGGCCTCGAAGCGCCCTTCAAGCGGGCGGATCTCGTGAGCCTGAACGAGCTCGGGGAATCCGAAAGGGGGTCGTTGATCCTGCTCATGGAGGACCTGGAGCTCGCGACCGACGTCTTGAAGTACTTCGAAGACCACAACCTTATGCCCGGAGCGGTCATCGAGGTAACGGCGGTAGGCCCCGACGGCACGCTTACACTTCGGGTGGACGGCCGCACCGCCTCGCTGGGCCCGCACCTGGCCGACAACCTGTGGGTTCAACGGTTGAACTGAGCCTTTGACGATGCTCTTCCCGTTTATTAGGATTGCCTAACTTCAGTTATTCGGCAGTCCAGATAAACCAAAGGAGAAATCATTTGCGCATTTTGAGAAGGTTCAGCACTGCGGCCGTATTACTCATGCTCGTTTCGACCGCCTGCGGAAGCGATGAGGGCGCCGATGTGCGCAACGTCGGCCCAAGCGCCACTGCTTCGGGTACGGGGTCGGGGACCGGCACGGGCACTCACGCCGATGCGGCCAAGTGCGAACCGTTCGGTGATTCGGCGGGAAGCTCGAAAACGGTCAACGTCAAGCTCCAGGAGTGGGCGGTTCTGCCCGATGTTGCCGAAGCCCCCGCCGGCAAGATTACCTTCAAACTGCAAAACACAGGTGACGATCCTCACGAGTTTCTGGTGGTCAAGACCGATGACCCCTCAACGCTTCCGGTCAATAAGAACGGCTCGTTCGACGAAGCCGCCTACGGCGAGGACAAGGTGCTCGGCGAGGTCGAGCCTTTCCCGGCTAAGAGCAATTGCGAAGGGACCTTCGAGATGGCCGCCGGAAACTACGCGCTGGTCTGCAACATCGAGGAGATGGAGCAGGGTAAGGTCGAAAGTCACTTCCAGCTCGGTATGAGGACCGCCTTCAAGGTCACCTAGTTGCGGCGGGGGCGGGCCGTCCCGCGCTTGCAGCTTCGGGAGGCCGCCTGCGGGCCGCGGTCCAGGCCGCCGACGCCACCAGAACCGCGACCCACGCCAAATGCAGCACCCATTTGGATGAGCCGCGCTGGGTGTAATCCGGAAAGACGCCCGCGTAGAGACGGTACAGAGGGTTGCCGGTATCGAAGAACCCGACGGCCCAGGTGATCTCGCCCCTCAGCCCTTCCACTGCCGTCCAGACGTAATTCCACAAACCGGCTGCGGCGGCTGCGGAGAATGCAACCAGCGGCACCCGCGACGAGCCGGCCCAGCAGCAAATCGCGATCACGGCCAGGGGCAGGACCACAAGAGCGTGGCGGCCGGGCCACCACCATCCGTGCATGGTCACTGCGGCGAAAACGGCAAACAGCCATCCCGCCGCCAGCGGGAGGACGAGGGCCGGCCGGTCCCCGCCTCTTCGTATCAGCGCAACCAGCGCCACAGGCGCCAGGAGCCAGGCGGGCTGCCAGGGCACCAGCCCGAAGCGCCGGTCGATGAGCAAACCCGCCAGCCGGGTGCTGCGGGCGGCAAGGTTGGGCGCCTTCCCCACCGCGCTGAACTCGCCGGCTTCGGCGAAATGCTCACCTGAGGCATACACGGTCCATCCTCCGTACCAGGCCTGATGTGCGG
>JBOGWH010000049.1:0-1719 GCA_050692975.1 Actinomycetota bacterium
CGCCTCGATACCGATTACATCGACCTCTACCAGATCCACCGTCCCGATCCCCTGACCGACATCGAAGAGACCCTCTCTGCCCTGAGCGACCTGGTGCGGGACGGCAAGGTCCGCTATCTGGGCTCCAGCACCTTTCCGCCAGGTGAGATCGTCGAGGCGCAATGGGCCGCGGAGCGCCGTGGAACCCAGCGCTTCGTGTGCGAACAGCCGCCCTACTCGATCATGGTGCGCGGCATCGAAAAGGAAATGCTTCCCACCGCACAGAAATACCGGATGGGGGTCATCGTCTGGAGCCCGCTCGCAGGCGGGTGGCTATCGGGAAAGTTTCGCAAGGGCCAGGCGATGCCGAAGACCGGGCGGGCGGAGCGGACTCCGGCCCGCTTCGATCCGGCGCTTCCCGGCAACCTCAGGAAATACGAGGTAGTAGAGGCGCTCGTCCCGGTGGCCGATGCCGAGGGGGTTTCTCTCGTTGAGTTGGCGGTTGCCTGGACGCTGGTCCACCCCGCCGTCACCTCCACGATCATCGGGCCGCGCAATCGTGCGCAGCTGGACGGACAGATCCGGTCGGCGGACGTTGAGCTTTCGGATGAGACCCTCGATGCCATTGACGCAATCGTCGCGCCGGGAGTGACCCTCAACCCCGCCGACGAGGGGTATACCCCGGTTTGGCTTGAGAAGGGATACCGCCGGATGGGCCGCCCCCTGCTCGACTCCTTTATCTGGTAGCCGTTCAGTCAGTTGACTACGGGTACTTTAGGGAGGATGGCTGTGCCCAAACTGACCCGGATCTCGTCCCCGGCCATCCCCTTATCGTTCGCATCAGGTACTTTCCTTGGGGCTGTGTGCCGGGAATGTTCAGGGGCGCCGTCAGACGGCCACCCCGTATCGTTACGGTCTGTCGGCTTTGTATGCGAGGGTTAAACGAACGGGTTTGTGCACCGTACGCCTTCGTAGTCCTGGCCTGAGTTCAGGTCCTCAGAATAGAGGACCGAACACCCGAGCCTGGAGGCGCTTCCCACGATCATTGCGTCCCAAAACGAGATCCTGTATCGCTGGTGGATTTCCCCGGCCCCGATGACATCCCGGAGGGTGGGCTCGTGAAGCCTCCACGTCCCGAAGTCGGCGATGATCTGCAATGCCTCCTGGGCCTCAAGAGGGTTTCTGATCTTGCCCGTCACAATCACGAAGAATTCCTGGAGGACCTGCAGACTCAGGGCCCCGCGCCGGCTTTCGCCGAGCTGGGTCAGGAGTTCCTGAGCTTTTTGCCGCTTGCCCCCCGCGCTCGAATCGTGGGCGTAAATGAGGATGTTGGTGTCGATGAATATGAACTCGGATTCATCGCTCATGCAGGTCGTCGCGGGTCCAGGTGATCGAACCTTTCGTCCCGAGATCAAAGCCGGCCCTCATTCGGTTGGAGGTTCGCCTCCAGGCCTCCGAGTAGGCATCTTCTCGAGAAACCAGATCCTTCAGCAGGCCGGTCAGCAGGCCCGAAATCGACGTGTCTTTCTCGGCGGACAGGACCTTTAATTTACGAAGCAAATCCTTGGGGAGGGATAGGGTTACGTTTCTTGTCTCCACGTAAAAGAGTGTAGCACACAAATAAGGGGATCACTCATCTTGGGGTCGGCGAGGCGTCCCTGGTTTTGTCCTCGATCATTCTTCGGCACTCATCGGGCGGACCGGACTCGAGATCGCCGAGACTTGGGGGGAGTCTAGCCC
>JBOGWH010000050.1:0-1763 GCA_050692975.1 Actinomycetota bacterium
GTGGCCCGGGCAATACTGGAGAAGGCGGGGCCCTACGACTACATGCACAGCTTCTGGTCGGACCAGTACGACCACAATATTGAGTACATCGGCTATGCGGACAAGTGGGACGAATTCGTTTTTAGGGAAGGCGACGGCCTGCTCGGTTTTTATCTGGCCGGCGGGAAAATCAAGGCGGCGATGGGACTGGACCGCGGCGGCGACCCAGAGGCCGACCCCGATTCGGAGCTGGCGGCCTGCGCCGATCTGATCCGGAAACAGGCCGAGATCGATCCTTCCCTGCTGGCCGACAACGACGCCGCATTGCCTTCATTGCTCCCGCCGGGGTAAGGGCGCACGGCCCGATCGAACCTGTTCTACCGGCCGACGGTTACGCCGACGCCCGACCATGAGTCTCACGCGTGATACAATACATCCGCCATGGCCGACATAAACATGCGCCAGCTAAGGAACGAAGGCGGCAAGGTCGTTGACCGGGTGCTTGCCGGCGAGCATCTAACGATCAGTCGGGGAGGCAAGCCGGTAGCTCGCCTTAGCCCTATCCGCCCTTACCCCCTTGCTGTCGAGGAAGTCATTAAGAGACGGCGGAACCTGCCTAAAGTGGATGCTGATCAACTACGGGCCGATGTCGATGCGGTCGTTCAGCAGAATCTGTGATGGCGCCCCCTGAAGAGGGCTCGGGTCTCCTCGATACGAGTACCCTGATACTGCTGAACCGCCTCACAGTTACCAAAAATTTGCCCGCAGCCCCGCTAATTTCGACGATCACACTCGCCGAGTTGAGCGTGGGCCCTCTGGTTGCCAATACGCAGGCCGAACGTTCCGCTCGCCAGGCCCATCTTCAGCAGGCCGAGGCGGATTTTGACCCGATTCCCCTGGATGCGGCGGCGGCCCGGGCGTTCGGGGGAGTCGCTGCCTCGCTGAGGCGTGCCGGCCGAAAAACGTCGGCACGCGCTTTCGATGCAATGATTGCGGCGGTGGCTATCGCCAATGATTTGCCGATCCACACTTGCAATCCGGGTGACTTCCACGGGATCAAGGATCTCAAGGTGGTTCCCATCCCTCATCCGGACAAGGGCTAACCAAGAAAAAGTCAACTTGATTGCCCCTGGCTGAGATAGCCCAGTAGCCGAGATCAGACAATGACCAAGGGCGGCATCAGACGACGACCAAGGGCGGCATCAGACGATGACCAAGGGCGGCCGGCCGTGAAGTGATGGCTTCTCCCGATGGGACGGTTGGGTCCATGGTCGTGCGAGGGGATGTTCGCGATGCCATTGAAGCTGCAGGCTGTGAGCTGATGGAAATTTCGGCCCGGCCCGGACTGAATAGTCCCTACCCCCCTGACATAAGCGCCCCGGCCGCCTGCTGCCCCCCCGCCCCCCGGCGCGCCCCGCCAGTCGAAATAAGGCCTTAGCTCCGGTCAGGAAATCCGCCTGACCTCGTCCCCGCGGACGGGCATGCTTTGAGCGATATAGATGTTCAGCGTTGGTCTTCATAGTAGCCGTCGATCTTCAGCGCCACTCTCACAGCGCGAGCGTCCAATCGCCTATCCGCCCGGGCCGAAACTTTTTGAAAGTTTTTTTATCAGATGGCCCAAAACCGGGGCTGATTGTCGGTGGTGGGTTGTACTATTATCGAACAGATGTTCGCTCAGTTGAAGACGGCGATTGAGGCCGCAGAAAAGGTGGTCGCAGACCTTGACCCCGCTGTGCTGCACCCCGACGACGCCATGCGTCTGGTGTCTCTTTTCGCCAAAGGCA
>JBOGWH010000051.1:0-2200 GCA_050692975.1 Actinomycetota bacterium
TTTCCGGGACCCTCGGCCCGGGCCCGTTTCAGCTTTTCAACCGGAGCGGCCCCGATGCACATCACATTGACCAAAGGATTGCCCGAGTAGCTTTCGTCGAAGACGATCTCGCCTCCCACCGTCGGCACCCCGATGCAGTTTCCGTAGGAAGAGATCCCCGACACCACCCCTTTGACCAGAAAACGGTTGTACTCCCCGGTCGCGTCCGCTTTTTCGCCGGGCGCGGGGAGGGGCCCGAAGCGAAGCGGGTCCAGCAGAGCTATCGGGCGGGCCCCCATCGAGAGAACGTCCCGCACCACGCCCCCGATCCCCGTCGCGGCGCCCTGGACCGGCTCGACGTACGAGGGATGGTTGTGCGACTCGATCCGGATCGCTACGGCAATCCCGTCGACCTCGATCACGCCGGCGCCTTCGCCGGGACCGAAAAGGACGCGCGGTCCCTTCGAGGGGAGCTTGGTCAGATGTATCCGGCTGGACTTGTACGAGCAGTGCTCCGACCACATAACCGAGTACATCGCCAGCTCGGCCCGGTTGGGCGCCCGTCCCAGAATGTCGACGATGCGGTCGAGTTCCTCGTCGGTCAGGCCCAGTTCACGGTGAAGGCCGTCGGGATAGTCGGTATCCAGCTTCAATGCGGCATTCCCGCCGGTTCCAAAATCGCCTGAAGAATCGCCCTTCCGTCGATGCCACCCAGTTCAGGATCCACCGCTCTTTCGGGATGGGGCATCATGCCCAGAACGTTGCGTCCCTGCGAGATCACTCCGGCGATGTTTCCGAGCGCCCCGTTGGGGTTCGATTCTTCGGTGATCCGTCCGCTGGCGTCGCAGTAACGAAAGGCTATGCGGCCCCCGTCCTCGAGCTCCTTCAGTGTCCCGGGGGTGCAGTAGTAGTTTCCCTCGAAGTGATTGATCGGGATTTCCAGGACGCTCCCCTCCGGCAGGGTCCGGGTGAACGGGGAGTCCGCGGTCCCGGTCCTTAGGAAAACGGGGGCGCAGCGGAACTTCAGGCCTCGATTTCGCCTCAGCACACCGGGCAGCAGCCCGGCCTCGCAGAGCACCTGGAAACCGTTGCAGATGCCGAGCACCGGCCCCCCCTCCAGCGCGAATTGCCGGACGGAATCCAGGACCGGAGAAAATGCGGCGATCGCTCCGGTCCTCAGATAGTCGCCGTAGGCGAAACCGCCGGGGATCACCACAGCGTCGAAGCCGGTAAGGTCGGTGTCCAGGTGCCACACGTACTCCGCCTGGGCCCCCAGAAGCTCAACGGCATACCTAACGTCCTGCTCGCAGTTGCTCCCCGGAAAGACGGTTATCGCGACGCGGCTGCTCAAGGAACGACTTCTACCTCGAAGTCCTCGATGATGGGGTTGGCCAGAAACTTCTCGCAGGCCTGCCGGACGACATCAAGGGCTTCGTTCGCGTCCGAAGCATCGATCAAAAACGTGATTCGTTTGCCGATCCGCACCCCGGTGATGCCCTTGAAGCCTATGGCGGGAAGGGCTTTTTCCACGGCCTGGCCCTGGGGATCGGAAATGCCTGCTTTGGGCATCACATTTACCGAAACCCGGAAGTTCACTAAAGGGGTTCGCCCGTGAGCCTTGCGTAGGCCTCCCGGTAGCGTGCGGCGGTTCCCTGAACGACATCGTCGGGCAGCGCGGGAGGCGGGGGCTTGCGATCCCAGCCGGCCGAATCCAGCCAGTCCCGAAGGTACTGCTTGTCGAACGACCTCGGAACCGTTCCGGGGTCGTACTCGTCGGCCGGCCAGAACCTCGAGGAGTCGGGTGTGAGCACCTCGTCGGCAAGCACGACCTCGCGGTTGTTCAGACCGAACTCGAATTTGGTGTCGGCCAGGATGATTCCCCGTTCTTCGGCGTATGCCGCCGCGGCCGTATACAGATTCAGGGCATAAAGCTTCGCCGTTTTGAGGTGGTCAGGACCGGCAAGCTCGGCCGCCTGGTCCTCGGAGATGTTCTCGTCGTGTCCAACGGTCGCCTTGGTCGCCGGCGTGAAGATCGGTTCGGGAAGCTTCTCTCCTTCTTGCAGCCCCGCCGGAAGCGGAATGCCGCAGACCGACCCGGTGGCTTTGTAGTCCTTCCAGCCGGAACCCACGAGATACCCCCGGACCACGAACTCGACCGGCAGCATCTGCAGCCTCTTTACGACCATGCTGCGGGGTATCAGCTCCGCCGCCATCGGCGAGT
>JBOGWH010000052.1:0-4069 GCA_050692975.1 Actinomycetota bacterium
GCCTTGACCTGGCCCTGATATCTAAAACCGCCTCTATCGAAAACAACCCTTTTGATGCCTTTTTCCTTCGCCCGCTGCGCCACCAGGGCCCCCACCTTGCCCGCTGCAGCCGGCCCCTGGTCCTTGAACTCGGGCTCGAGGGTCGAAGCCGCCGCCAGGGTCTTCTGGGCGACGTCGTCGATGAGCTGCGCGTACAGGTGACGGTTGGAACGAAATACGGCCAGCCGCGGCCGCTCCGGCGAGCCGCTGACTTTCTTGCGGACGCTGCGGTGACGGCGAATTCGAGCCTCGGCGGAGGTCTTCATTTGGCGGTCTTTCCGGCTTTCTTGCGAATATGCTCTCCTGCGTAGCGGACGCCCTTTTGCTTGTAGGGGTCGGGCTTGCGGAGGCTGCGGATCTCGGCGGCAACCTGCCCCACCAGCTGCTTGTCGATTCCCCTGACCGTGATCTTGGTGGGTGTCGCCAGTTCGAAGGTGATGCCTTCGGGGGCCGGGTAGTTGATGGGGTGCGAGTAGCCCAGCATCAGCTCGATGCCGCTCCCCTTAGCAGCCGCGCGGTAACCCACCCCGTGGATCTCAAGGTCCTTCTGAAAACCTTCGGTGACTCCTGAGACCATGTTGGCAACCAGGCTGCGGGTCAACCCATGCAGGCTGCGATGGGGGCCGGACTCCGACGGGCGGGTGACCACGATCTCGTCGCCTTCCCGGGCGATCGAAATTGCCACCGGAACGGCCTGCTCCAGCGACCCTTTCGGACCCTTCACCTTGACGCGGCCCTTTTCCAGCGTCACCTCGACGCCGGATGGAACCGGTATGGGCGCTCTTCCTATCCTGCTCAATTCAACTCCTACCAGATGTGTGCGACGACTTCGCCGCCGAGCTTGCGCCGGGCGGCCTGAGTGCCGGTCATCAATCCCGAAGAGGTCGACAGGATCGCCGTGCCCATCCCGCCCAGGACCTTGGGCAGCTTCCCGGCCTGGGCGTAAACCCGCAGACCCGGCCGCGATATCCGCTTCAGACCGTGGATGGTCTTGGCGCGCTCGGCCGTGTACTTAAGGGTAACCCGGATCGTCCGGCCGGGGCCCTGCGACTCGACGACTTCGAAATCTTCGATGTAGCCCTCTTCCTTCAGCAGAGCGACGATCGCCAGCTTCTGCTTTGAGCTGGGGATGTCGGCGGTGTCGTGGGAGGCCCGGGTGGCGTTGCGGATCCGGGAAAGCATGTCGGCAATGGGGTCGGTCATCGTCATATTCGGATCACCAACTCGACTTCGTGATGCCCGGCAGCTCGCCCTTGTGGGCCAGTTCCCTCACACACAGCCTGCACATGGCGAACTTGCGGAGGTAGCCGCGCGGTCGCCCGCACCGGCGGCAACGGAAGTAGCCGCGACTGCGGAACTTCGGCGTCGCTTTTGCCTTATTGATAAGTGCCGTTTTTGCCAATTTAGTTCTCCCGGAAAGGAAAGTTGAAAGCCCGCAGGAATGCCTTGGCCTGTTCGTCGGTCGCAGCCGACGTGACCAAGGTTATGTCCATTCCCCGGACCTTGCCAATTTTGTCGTAGTCGACCTCAGGAAAGATCGTTTGGTCGATTATTCCGAACGTGTAATTGCCCCGGCCGTCGAAACCCTTGGGGGACAGGCCCCGGAAGTCCCGGATTCGGGGAATCGCCAGAGAGATCAGACGGTCCAGGAACTCCCAGGCCCGGTCGCCGCGGATGGTCACCTTGGCGCCGATCTCCTGACCCTCGCGCAGCTTGAATGCGGCGATCGATTTCTTGGCTTTGGTCTTGACCGGCCTCTGCCCGGTGATGATCTTGAGGTCCTCCACCGCGGCATCGAGCACGGCGGCGCCGTCCCTCAGAGCGTCGCCTGCGCCCATGTTGATGGCGACTTTGACGAGGGTGGGAGTTGCCATCGGGTTCAAAGAGAGTTCCTCCGAAAGGCGCGGCCGGATCTCGTCGGTGTACTTCTTCTTCAGACGCGGTTGGTAGCCGTCGGGGACTTTACTCAAAGCTCCGCCTCGCATTTCTTGCAGACTCGCACCTTGGTGCCGTCGGCCTCGGTGCGGAATCCGATCCGGGTGGGGCCGTCGGTTTTGCAGACCAGCGCTACGTTGGACAGGTCGACGGGCAGCTCCTTGATGATGATGCCTCCGCTCTGGCCGCTGCGGCCGCGGGCCGGGCGGATCTTCTCGTGTCGCTTCACCCGGTTAATTCCTTCGACCAGGACCTTGTTCTTGTCGGGGAAGATGCGAACGACCCGGCCCTGGCGACCGGCGTCCTTGCCGGCCAGGACCTGCACGCGGTCGTTGCGCCTTATCGCTGCCATTTACAAAACCTCCGGCGCCAGCGAGATGATCTTCATGAATTTCTTGTCCCGCAACTCACGGGCCACCGGCCCGAAGACGCGGGTTCCGCGCGGGTTTCTCTGCTCGTTGATGAGGACCACGGCGTTGTCGTCAAAGCGAATGTAACTGCCGTCCGGGCGCCTTTTTTCTTTGGCGGTCCGCACCACGACGCAGCGGACCACCTCACCGGCCTTCACCTGCTGGTTGGGCAGGGCGTCTTTGACCGTGGCCACGACCACGTCCCCGACCCTGGCGTACCGGCGGTTGGACCCTCCCAGCACCTTGATCACGAGGACCTGCCGGGCGCCGGTGTTGTCGGCGACTCTGACTCGAGATTCCTGTTGGATCATTTGGCGCGCTCCAGGACCTTCTCGACCCGCCAGCGCTTGGTCTTGGACAAAGGGCGCGTCTCTGCGAGCAGCACTTTGTCGCCCACATGGGCGTCATTGCCTTCGTCGTGGGCCTTCAGCTTCGAGTTCCGCTTGTAGATCTTGCCGTACAGGGAATGCTTGACGGTCGACTCGATGCTTACCACCACAGTTTTATCCATGGCGTCGGAAACCACCATGCCTACCCGGCTCTTCCGGGCTGCCCTTTCGCTCACTGTTGCTCCTCCTCCGCCTCGGCGGTTTCCTCCCCGGCCTTCTTGCGTGAAGCTTCCGGTTCTTCTTCGATCTCCGGCTCGGATTCCGGCTCCGACATGCCGGGGGCGCCGGACCACCGCCGCTTTTTGGCCTGCGATGTCTCGGTCTCGGCCGTTTGAATTCCCAGCAGCCGCTCCCTCAGGACGGTCTCGATCCGGGCGGCGTCACGCTTGAGCATCCCCAGGCGGCTGTAGTTCTCCAGCTGCCCGGTGGCGTTCTGGAACCGCAGGTTGAACAACTCCTCTTTGACCTCGGCAAGTCTGGTGGCAAGCTCCTCTTCCGGAAGTTCCCGGATCTCATGAACCTTCATCAGCCCTCCCGGGTGACGAAGCGGCATTTGATCGGCAGCTTGTGGCCGGCCAGACGCATCGCCTCTTTGGCGGTGGCTTCGGGGACGCCAGCGAGCTCGAACATCACTCTGCCCGGCTTGACGACGGCTACCCATCCCTCGGGGTTGCCCTTTCCGGAGCCCATGCGGGTTTCCGCGGGCTTCTTGGTGAAGGGCTTGTCGGGAAAAATGTTGATCCAGACCTTTCCGCCGCGGCGGACGTGGCGGGTGATGGCAACACGTGCGGCCTCGATCTGCCGGTTGCTGATCCAGCCCGGCTCGAGGGCCTGCAGGCCAAAGTCACCGAAGTGCACGGCCGTGCCTCCTTTCGAGAGCCCGCGCATCCGGCCCCGGTGCTGCTTGCGGTGCTTTGTCCGCTTGGGCATCAACATGTCAGGAGGGCTCTCCGTTTGGCGGCGCCGCGCCGGTGGCCGTTCCTGCAGCTTCCTGCAGGGGAGTTTCGGAAGCCACCTCGATGGTCGCAGTTTCGGGTTTTTTGCCGGTTCCGGCTTCGGCAGCTTTGAGCGCGGCGCGGCGGCTATCTCTCACCGGAACCACCTCGCCCTTATAGATCCACACCTTTACCCCGATGATGCCGGCGGTGGTTTTTGCCTCGGCCAGTCCGTAGTCGATGTCGGCCCTGAGGGTGTGCAGCGGCACCTTGCCTTCATGGTAGCCCTCAGTGCGGCTCATCTCGCTTCCACCCAGCCGCCCGGAGGTCTGCACCTTTACTCCCAGGGCGCCGGCTTTAG
>JBOGWH010000053.1:0-15956 GCA_050692975.1 Actinomycetota bacterium
TTCACTCAAGCTTTCAGTCAGGCGGCCTCCCCGCCTGCCTGAAAGCCCTCTCGAACACCGGCAGCCCACGGTCGATCATCTCCGAAGTGGCCGTGTGCGAAATCCGGAAGTAACCCGGCATTTCCACCGCCTTTCCGGGAAGCACGAAGACGCCGTCGGCGGCCAGCATCCGGGCAAACTGCATATCGTCTGCGATGGGCGCCTTCGGCAGGAGGTAGAAAGCCCCCTCCGGGCTGTGCAGTTGGTAACCGATCCTCTGCAATTCCCCCACCATCCGGTCCCGCCTGGCCCTCAACTCGCCGAGGTCGATGCTCAGCACGTCGATGTCGGCGAGTGCATACTGCATGACCGTGTCGGGAAGCCCGAAGCCGCCGGCCAGAGCCATTGTTAGCAGCGCCTTGCGCATCTCCTGGCGCCCGGGCATCGAAGGGGGCACTGCGATGTAGCCCAGCCGCTGTCCGGGCGCCAGGGCGCTCTTGCTGTAGGTGTGAACCAGGAGCGTGTAGGCGTAATGGCGGGCCGGTGTCTCGAACGGCGCCGCCCCGAACAAGATCCTGCTGTACGACTCGTCCGAGATAATGTAAATCGGTTTTCCGTGGAGGGCGCCGGCGGCATCGAGCATAGCTCCAAGCTGGCGCAGGGTTTCGGGCGGGTAGATTTTCCCGGTCGGGTTGTTGGGCGTATTGATGATTATCGCCTTCGTCCTCGGACTGATTGCCGCGGCCAACGCTGCGATGTCGATGTCGAAGGTGTCGGGCCGGGCCTTGACCCCCACGGGCCTGCCGTCGACCGCCAGGATCATCGCCTCGTAGAAAAACCAGGGCGGGCTAAGGTAAATGACTTCATCGCCCGGATCGACCACTGTTGAAAGGCATATCTGCAGCGCCCCGAAGGCCCCTCTGGTGGGAAGAATATCGTCGGCCTCAACCCCGATCTGCTGGTGGCGGTTGAGCCCGTCGGCGGCGGCCTGCTTGGTTTCCGGGAGCGGGAATTTGTAGGCGAACCAGTCCTTGTTTTGCGGCTCGATCCATTTGCGCAGGGCCGCCACGTAGCCGGGCAGGGGCATCTGTTGGGGGTTGCCGGCGAAGAAATCGGCCACAACATCCACCGGCTCATCCTTCTCATAAGGAGAAAGCTCCAAGGCCTCCACAAAGGGCTCCAGGGACTTCTGGATGGCGCCCACTCTCCCGGCGAAGCCCGCCGCCCCGGTCACGGTCACGGCCATCGCCGCCGGCTGGTTGTCATCCCGAGGGGCTTAGTCCAGGCCGGGAATCCTGGCCCCCGCAGGAGCCCCCGAGGCCTCGTCGGAAAGCTCCTCGCCCTCGGGGATCCCCAGCTCGGTGCGGAACTGCTCGTAGCCCTTGGCCTCCAGCTCGTGCGCCAGGTCCTTGCCCCCGGAGCGGCGGATCTTCCCGTTGATGAGCACGTGAACGAAGTGGGGCTCGATGTAGTTGAGCAGCCTTTGGTAGTGGGTGATCACCAGCATGCCGCGGGTGTCGTTGTGAATCTTGTTGACGCCGGCCGAAACCTCTTTCAGTGCGTCGATATCCAGCCCGGTGTCGGTCTCGTCGAGGATCGCCAGCTCCGGGTCGAGCACCGCCATCTGCAACACCTCGGCACGCTTGCGCTCTCCACCGGAGAATCCGGCGTTGACGTAGCGGTTGATCATGGACTCGCCGACGTCCAGCAGGTCCATCTGGGTCTGCAGGTACTTGCGGAACTCCAGCGGGCCGAGCTTGTTGTCGGCGTGGACTGCGTTGTACGCGGTGCGCAGGAAGTTGACCACCGACACTCCCGGGATCTCGGTCGGGTACTGGAAGGCCAGGAAGATGCCCTTGCGGGCTCGCTCGTCGGGCGAGAGTCCCGAAACGTCCTCTCCCTTGTAAATAATGCGCCCGCCGGTTACGTCGTAGCCGGGCTTGCCCATGAGGGCGTTGGCCAGCGTCGACTTGCCGGAGCCGTTGGGCCCCATGATGGCGTGGATCTCGCCCGGCCCGATCTTGAGGTCGATCCCCTGCAGGATTTCTCGGTCTTCTACTTTTACTTTGAGGTCTTCGATCAGCAGGATCGGTTCGGCCATCGTCATAACTCCTTTTCCTGGGGCTTTATATAAATATCATTGCCCTCCACTTTCACGTCGTACACCGGGATCGGCAGAACGGCAGGCAGGTTGTCTACCGCCCCGGTGCGCATATTGAACTTCGAGCCGTGCTGGGGACACTCGATGTCTTCGCCGTCCAGCCAGCCCCCGGACAGCATCACGTACTCATGCGAGCACACGTCGCTGGTGGCGAGGTACTCCCCGTCCGCATTCGCAAGGCAGACCGGCTCGTCCTCGTAGTCAACCTGAATAACATCGCCCTCAGAAAGATCGCTCACCGAAGCGACTTTTCGCCATTCCGTCATCTGGGAGAAGGCCGCGACCTGGAGGTCACGCCGACTGCTTCTTTTCGACTGCATCACGCAGAACCTGCTTGACCTCGTCGTTGCGCACCCGGCTGATCACATCCTCGAAGAAACCGTCTACGATCAGGCGCTGGGCCTCCGGGCGAGGAATGCCCCGGCTCTCCAGGTAGAAGATCTCCTCCTCGTTCATCTGTCCCACGGACGCCGCGTGGCTGCAGCGCACATCGTTGTTCTCGATCTCCAACTCCGGCTTGGAGTCGGCCTTGGCGTGGTCGGAAAGCACGAGGTTGCGGTTGGTCTGGTAGGCGTCGGTCTCCCTGCCGTTGGGACGCACGTGGATCATGCCGGTGTACACGACATGGGCGTTGTCGCGCAACGCCCCCTTGTACAACAGGTCGGAGGTCGCATGTTCCGCGGCATGGTCCTGCAGGGTGCGGAAGTCAAAGTGCTGGCCGGCAGCGGCAAAATACAGCCCCAGCATCTCCACCCCCGCTCCGGAGCCGGTGATGACGCTGTTTGCTTCCTGGCGCGAGAAGCGCCCGCCCAGCCCGACGACCAGGCTGTTGAAAGTCGCCGACTGCTCCGCGGCGGCGTGCTGTTGCTGAAAATGCCAGACCTCCTCCCCGAACTCCTGCAAAGTGACGGTAGTCACGTGCGCTGCGGGAGACGCAAAGATCTCCACCCCGGCGTCGAACAGCGCCGCGCCGGTGCCCTCGGCCGACCTAAGCCTCTCAAAATGGGTGACTTCGGCGCCCTCTTCGGCAACGATAACGGTGTGGGGAAAAGAAGCCGTCCCGGCCGAGTGTCCGATCCATCGCTGGCTTTCGATGGGAGCCTCAATCGCGACCCCACGGGGAACGTACAGAAAACTGCCGCCGGCAAAAAGTGCGGCGTGCAGGGCGTGGAAGATATGGCCGCTTGAATCCATGTGCTCAAACAGGTATTTCTTGATGAGCTCCTCGTGCTCAGTCATTGCGGTAGCGAGATCTGTGAAGATCACGCCCTTTTCCACAAGGCCGGCATCCAGTCGCTTGAACAGGCAGTCCGAGCCCCGCTGGACCAAGTAGCCTGCGCGGGTACCCTCGCTTTTGATCAGTTCCACCGCCGGGTACTCAAACCTGGGGCTTGCCTCGGGCAGAGTGAGCGAGTAATTGTCGAGCTTGAAGCGCAGCTGCGCCAGGTTTGTATAGCGCCACGGCTCTTCCTTCTCGCCGGGAATATCCAGCTTTTCGAACCACTCCCACGCCTGGAGGCGCCGATCCAGAATCCATCCGGGCTCCCCCAGCGCCGCGCTGAGTGTTTCGACGTCGCCTCTTGAGAACGCCACTAATCGTCCAGAGGGTGGCGCCACTTCAGGCCCGGAAACCGGCTGAAATCGCGGTCGGTCGACCTCCAGTCGCTGCCCGTTTCAACGGCCAGGGCTGCAAGGTAAGCGTCCGGTACCAGGTTGCCCTTTACCGAAGCGGCCTTACATAGCCTCATGAAGATGGTCCAGTGATCGGGGCCCGGCGAAAGCTCGACGCAGTTAGGGGCACCCTTGACCGTGGAGACGAAACCAAGAGCTTTGCTCAGGGGAGTTGGTTTCGAAAAAACGCGGGGATGAGTCACAACCCTGACAAATCCGGACAGCACGGTCGTGAATATCCCGAACCTCGAGTCGGCGTTGAGCAAGTCTTCCAGCCACTGCTTGTAAGAAGCATGGTCGGGACTCTCCGTTCGGTGCGCATAGACGAGCACATTAACGTCTGGAACTATCAACGCGGTCTTCCATGAGATCCAGCAAAGCAGCAGAGTCATCCAGATCCACCCCAGCAAGGATCGACCCTCCCCCGTAGGTTGGCAAGGTGATTCGTCCGCCGGAACGCTGTCTGGGAGGAACCAGAAACTGCCGCAGCGCATCTTCTATCAGCGAGGCCATGGTCTTGCCGCTGGCCGCCGCAGCCTGCTTCAGCTGCCGAGCGAGTCCATCGTCCAGCACAATCGTGGTCTTCATGAGTAGAACAATATCATTCAGCCATATTTACGGTTGGTCTCCAGTTCAATAAGGGCCATTCGCTAAACACCCCGATCGCGTGCTTACCGCTCCCCGGAGAGTTCACTCCAGGGGCACTGCGCGGCCCGGCGTTTTAGCCGACGGAGCCTTCCATCTGCAGCTGGATCAGCCGGTTCAGTTCGACCGAGTACTCCAGCGGAAGCTCCTTGGTGATCGGCTCTATAAAACCTCTCACGATCAGGCTCATCGCCTCGGCCTCGTCGATCCCGCGGCTCATCAGGTAAAACAGCTGCTCATCGCCGATCTTGGAAACGGTGGCCTCGTGGCCTACCGAGCCGGTCTCTTCCTCGATCTCGTTGTAAGGGTAGGTGTCCGAGCGTGAGTCGGCATCGAGAATGAGAGCGTCGCAGCGCACATTGCTCTTGGCGTGAGAAGCTCCATCGTCCATGCGCACCAGGCCCCGGTACCCTGCCCGCCCGCCGTCTTTGGAGATCGACTTGGAAATGATCGTCGAGGTCGTATTCGGCGCAACATGAGTCACCTTGGCGCCGGCGTCGAGATGCATTCCCTCGCCGGCATAGGCCACCGACAAGATCTCGCCCTTGGCGCCTTCGCCCATCAGGATGACGGCGGGGTACTTCATCGTTACCTTCGACCCCAGGTTGCCGTCGATCCATTCCATCGTGGCGTTCTTGTACGCAACCGCCCGCTTGGTGACCAGGTTGTAGACGTTGTTCGACCAGTTCTGGATCGTGGTGTACCGGCACCGGGCGCCGTCCTTGACGATGATCTCGACGACGGCCGAGTGCAGTGAGTCGCTGGAATAGGTGGGAGCCGAGCAGCCCTCGACGTAGTGGACCCAGCTGTCGTCCTCGCAGATGATCAGCGTGCGCTCGAACTGGCCCATGTTCTCCTGGTTGATCCTGAAGTAGGCCTGCAGGGGAACCTCAACCGAAACGCCCTTTGGGACCCAGATGAAACTTCCCCCGGACCATACCGCCGAGTTCAGCGCGGCGAACTTATTGTCGTTGGCCGGGATGACCTTGCCGAAGTATTCCTTCACCAGGTCGGGATGCTCCCGCAGGGCGGAGTCCATGTCGGTGAAGATGACGCCCTGCGCCTCCAGCTCCTTCTTGGTGGAGTGATAGACGACCTCGGACTCGTACTGGGCCGTGACCCCGCCGAGATAGCTCTTTTCAGCCTCGGGGATGCCCAGCTTGTCCCAGGTGTCCCTGATGGCTTCGGGCATGTCCTCCCACTTCTTCACCTTGCTGGTGGGCTTGATGTAGTAGTAGATGTTGTCGAAATCGATTTCGGACAGATCGGCGCCCCAGGTCGGCATGGGCCGGCGGTAGAAGTAATCAAGCGCCTTGTGGCGCTGGGCGCGCATCCAGTCGGGCTCGCCCTTGCGGTCCGAAATCATATCGATGACCTCGTGCGAGAGGCCTTTTTCAGGGGCTTCGTCGTAGCTGGTGGCGTCGTGCCAACCATACTTGTAGCCCTGCTTGATGGCCCGGACTTCTTCGTTTTCAGTTAAAACCGGGTCGAATTCCTCGATTGCCATTGATCAAGCCCCTCTGGGGCCGGTTCCTCGGCGCCCGATAGCGGTATGGTCCTTCGTGCTCAAGTTTACCAGGTTAGGCATGCCTAATCTACCCAAAGTTAGGCATGCCTAACCTGGCTCCCGGGCACCGCTGGAATTCGATGTAGCCCGCCAAGTAGGAATAAAGTAGGATAGTCACCATGGCTACCCGGAAGATCTCCGTGTCGGTGGAGGAGGACCTCGTCGATGCCGTGAACGAACGCGTCGGCCCCAGAGGCGTGAGCCGGTTTGTCGCCCGAGCGATCCGCCACGAGCTCGAGCGCGAGGAGCTAAATGAGTTGCTCGCCGAGCTCGAGCAAGTTCTCGGCCCTCCCGACGAGCGGCTCGTCGCCGAAGCCGCAGCTGCGTTCGACCTGCTCGAGCGACCCGGCACGCCGCGGCCCGGCAAGCGCACGGCCTGAACCTCCGTGCCTTCCTTCCTCGTACTCGACAGTGAAGCAATCGGCGCCCTCGCGGCCCCACGCGAGCGGGCGGCGGCTGCGCGGCGGGCCCAGGCTGTCCTCGTCGAGGCTTTCCGGCGAAAGGCGCTCGTCCGAATCCCTGCTGCTGTTCTGACCGAGGTGTACCGGGGCTCGCGGCGCGATGCAGGTTTCGACCGCGTGATCGGCAAGGGGAATCGAGTCGTGCCGCTGGACCATCGCATCGGTCGGACGGCCGGAGGCCTGCTCGGCCAAGATGGCCTCGATTCGTGTCACGCGGTCGATGCGTCGGTAGTTGCCACGGCCGCCCGCCTTGGGGGTGGCGTCGTCGTCACCGCGGATGCAGACGACCTAAGGTCGCTCGCGCGCAACCACCCCAACGTGGTCATCCAACCTCTCCCATAGGATCGCCTCCAGCAGGCGGACGGCGGCGGCTTTGTCGAGCGGTTCATTGCCGTTGCCGCACTTGGGCGACTGCACGCACGACGGGCACCCGGCCTCGCAGGGACAATTGGCGACCGCCTCCAGTGTAGCGGCGAGGTGCTCGCGGGCCTGAGCGAAGCCCCGTTCCGCGATGCCGGCGCCGCCGGGGTACCCGTCGTAGATGAACACGGTGGGCATCCCGGTGCCGGCGGCCAGAGCGGTGGACAGGCCGCCGATATCCCACCGGTCGGCCATCGCGAACAGCGGAAGCATGCCGATGGCGGCATGTTCGGCTGCGTGCAATGCGCCGGGCAGGTCGGCCGCCTCGACGGCCGCATTCCGGATAATTTCCCGGCCCACCGTGTACCAAAAGGCCACCGTTTCCAGCACGTTGGGGGGCAGGTGCAGGTCCACCACGGCCAGGACGGACCCGGTGGAGATATCCCGGCGTTCGAAGGCCACAACGTGCTCGGTTACCTCCACCCGGCCGACGTAAAAATCCGCATTGCCCACCCGCCGTGAGGCGATGGTCTTGAGGATTCGCAGGTCCGAGTCCACACGGGAGTGCGTGTAGTAGTTGCCCTTCAGCGGCGATACCAGCGCCACATGACCGCGAAGATCCAGTTCGCCGACCTCGAAGTTGTCTCCCTGGTGCAGGTACACGGCGCCGGGATGCAACTGCTGCAGCGCCCTTGAGCCGTCGACGGTTCCCATAAGCACCCCCGTCGCCTCCTCCACGATCGAGTACACCGGCCCTCCGGCCGAGCGGATGTCCAGCTCCCTGCCGGGAGGCGTCCGGCGCTTCCAGTGAAGCCGCCGGCGTGACGCGCCGACCCGGAGCACCAGATCTCCGGCTTCCAGCATTGCATCGGCCACGGCGGAGGCCCCCTCGCCGAACAGTTCATCGACGACCTGACTGTCCAGGGGCAATTCGTAGGCCGCACATCCCAGGTGTGGCCGCAGAATGTTCGGGTTGGTCGTGTCGACCAGGGCGGCCTCGTAGGGCTTTGAGAGCAGGACGTCCGGATGCCTCACATAGTACTGGTCCAGCGGGTCGTCTCTGCCCACGAGGACGGCCGCAGCCTCCCCGGCCTGGCGGCCGGCCCGGCCCGCCTGCTGCCAAACTTGGGCCACGGTTCCCGGAAAGCCGTTCATCACGACGGCATCCAGGCCCCCGACGTCGATGCCGAGCTCCAGAGCCGACGTGGCGGCGACGGCAAGGAGCTCTCCCGAAAACAGCTGCTTCTCAATCTCCCGCCGGTCCTCGGCCAGGTAGCCGGCCCGGTATGAACGGATGCGGGCCGCCACGTCGTCGGTGTGCACCAGCGTTCTTGCGTGCTTTGCGATCAACTCCGCCGACTTGCGGGATTTAGCGAACGCGATCGTATGCACGCCGCTGCTCGCCAGATGGGACACCAGGCGGGCACTCTCCCAATTCGTAGAGCTGCGGATCCCCCGCGCCTCGTCAATGAAGGGCGGGTTCCAGAAGCCGAACAATCTTTCCCCTTTGGGCGCCCCATCACGGGTGATCTCGGTGAAGTCCGCCCCGGCGAGCCGGCCCGCCAGATCGCCGGGGTTCCCGATCGTCGCCGACGTCATGATGAACTGGGGATCGGCCCCGTAATGGCGGGCGATCCGGCGCAATCGGCGCAGGATACATCCGACATGCGAGCCGAAGACCCCGCGCAGAATATGAGTCTCATCCACCACGACAAAGCGCAGGCCCGAAAAAAACTGGGCCCATTGGCGGTGGGCCGGGATGATCCCGAAGTGCAGCATGTCGGGGTTGGACAAGACGATGCCGGCGAACTTGCGGACCGAGGGCCGCTCTTCCATCGGAGTATCCCCGTCGTATGTCGCTGCGGTGATCGAAGGGATCGCAAACGACCGGATCGCCCGGAGCTGATCCTGTGCCAGCGCTTTGGTCGGATACAGGTAAAGCGCGCGGGCCGCCCCATCCGCGAGCATCGTCTCGAAGACCGGGAGGTTGAACACAAGGCTTTTGCCGCTTGCCGTGCCGGTGGAGACGACCACGTTTTCGCCCCGCCGCACGGCTTCGATCGCTTCCGCCTGATGCGACCAGAGTTCCTCAATGCCTTTGCGGGCCAGCCTGCGTCGCAGGGTTCCCGGAAGCGGCGGATCCAGTTTCCTGCCGGCGCCTTCGCGGGCGGGAAGCCGCACGAGCTCGAGCAGCCCCCCGCTCTCGAGTTCGGCCGAAGCTGCCCTCAGCAGCGTCTCGAGTGAAAGGGTGGCTCTGTTCAACCCCCAATACTGGACATCGGGCGCGCCGGTTGAACGAAGCCGGGCCGGTCGATCAGGTGCCCCGCCTGCTTGACCCGGACGGCTGCGCGTATCACCCCGGAAATTTCCTCATCCGGCGCTCCGGAGCGAAACAGAGCCCGCAGGTCCGACTCGGTCGTTGAGAACAGGCACGTTCGCAGCTGGCCGTCGGCGGTAAGGCGAAGCCGGTCGCAGGAGGAGCAGAACGGTTCGGTGACGCTGGCTATCACTCCTACCGAGCCGGGCACCCCGTCGGCAAACCTCCAGGTCCGGGCGGGCTCCCCGCCGGTAACGTCGGGCTCCAGCGGAAAGATCCGGCCGATGGTCTGGATTATTTCCGAGGCCGGGACCACGCGGTCCCTCGTCCAGGCACGCTGGGCGTCCAGCGGCATGAACTCGATAAAGCGCACCTCCCATCCGGTATCACGGGCGAGCCGGGCGAAGTCCAGCACTTCATCGTCGTTTGTCCCCCTGACGACCACGCAGTTCAGCTTCACCGGCCCGAGCCCGGCTTCTTCGGCCGCCGACAGACCTTTCATGACCTGGTCGAGCGCGTCCCGCCGGGTGATTTCATGAAACTTGTGGGCCATGAGCGAGTCGACGCTCACGTTGATGCGGTTGAGCCCCGCCGCCGCGAGCGGCTGCGCCAGCGACTCGAGCGTGAAGCCGTTGGTCGTCATGGCCAGATCGAGATCCCCATCAACTTCCCTAAGCATCGCTACCAGCCTGGGCAGGTTTCTCCTCAGCGTCGGCTCCCCTCCCGTCAGCCTGATTCGGGTGACTCCCAACGAGACAAATACTCTGGCGGCTCTCGCCATCTCCTCGAATGACAGAAGTTTCGCCTTTTCGAGCCACTCAACACCCCCGGCCGGCAGGCAGTAGACACAGCGAAAATTGCAGCGATCGGTTACCGAGATTCTTAGGTCGGTCGCGACCCGGCCGAACCGGTCGGTCAGAGCGGGCTCGGCGGGAGACATTGTCGGAGCTTACCGGAGTCTTATCTCGAAGACCGCACTGTTGTGCGCCAGGGCGCGGTTGGCCAATGCGAGCAGCCGGCCAGGCATCTGGAGGCGAACCAGAGCCGGATCGAGATCGGGCCTGGGCACCACCTCAGCTTTGCTGGCCTTTCCCGCCATCCATATGGTTACCTCACCTGCGGCGAGGGCGTTTCGCACCCAATCGGACTTCATGCCGTGCTCCGCCACGACCAGGATGCGGCCGCCCGAGACCCGGGCGTAACCCATCGGAGTAATCCGCTGCCGGCCGGACTTGCGTCCCATCGTCTGAACGGCGAGCGCCGACTCCGGAGAGAAGAAGGGAACCGGAAACCCATTTCTCGTGGCAGCCACCCCCAGGCGATTCACCGTCGGCCGCCCCAGACGCTGGATTGTGCGCGTGACCTTGCGCCGGCGATCGTTCAGGAGCCGGTCTCCGCCCGCCTGACGGCCCGCACGAATGCCTCGATTAGGGCGGGGTCCTTTTTGCCCGGCTCGCTTTCGACCCCTCTTGAAACATCGACTCCCCAGGGGGCCGCCCTTCGAACGACCGACCCGACGCTCCTCGGGTCCAGGCCCCCCGCGACGATCATCTTGTCCACCTCAAGATCCTCCAGCCAGGAAAGTGGGATTCGGCGGGACTGCCGCCCCGGAGCCGCGGGATTCTTCGAATCGACCATGATGGCGTCGGCAGCCCAGGCGTAAACGCCGGCGAAGCCGTCTCGCCCGGCGATCCGGACGGCCTTGCAGATAAAAAGCTCGGGGAACACCTCTCTCAGCTGCCCTGCCAGGGCGGGCGGCTCATTGCCGTGCAGTTGGACGGCGTCCAGGCCGGCCTCGTTTACCGTCTGGGTGATACGGGCCAGATCGGCGTCGACGAAGACTCCAAACCGAAGGACGCCCGGGGGGACGGCGCTGGAAATCCGTGCCGCCCGCTTTACCGGTACCCGCCGAGGGCTGCGGGCAAAAACAAATCCCAGAGCATCGGCCCCGGAGTCCACCGCAGCACGGGCGTCGCCGAGCCGGGTGATCCCGCAGATTTTGATGAACGTGGCGCCCACTTAAAAAGTGTAGGCCCTCCATCCTGCCCGGATCGGTGGGAAGGGCCAAACGGCCCCCCGGCCACAGGCCGAACGTCCCCCAGAAGAAGGATTTGGACTCTATCCGCGCCTTCCGATAGTTGAGATAACGGGAGTAACGGGCGCAAGCCCCCGACAAGGAGAGCATCTATGAGAAGGACCATTTGGACGCTGGCGTCCACAGTGGTGGCGGTAGGCGGTTTATTCGCCCAGTCGGCAATGGCGGCAGATACGGTGATCCAGCAATTGATCGGGGGAACGCGGACTGCGAGCGTCGCCGACCTGACCATGTCGTCGGTGAACTATTCGCACTCGGCGCAGACCAACACCGGAAGCATGACCCTGACGGCAGACGACAGCAGCGGGACCGGGCTCGGCTGGAACGTAACCATCCAGTCGTCGGCCTTCGTCTACAGCGGATCGAACGGCGGCACAAACATCCCGGCGGCGAACTTATCGCTGACCTCGGCGGCCGCGCCGTCGGCCACGGCCGGCCAGGCGGTTGACGTTCTGGGCGTCGGCGGGCCGAAGGTTCCCGTGGTCAGCCCGGTCGGAACACTGGACAGCGCACGCAAGACAGTGCAGGCGCTGGTCGCGTTCGGCCAGGGCACCTACACGCAGGCACTGGGCGTCTCTCTGAGCATTCCCGCCCAGAGCCGGGCCGGCACCTACACCGGAACTCTTACCACAACCATCAGCGCAGCCCCGTAAAAGCAAGCCTTCCCGCCAAGCAAACTCAAGGGGCAGCCCCGCAAAGGGCTGCCCCTTGTTTCCTGCATACCGGAGAGGGGGAGGTTCAAGGCCTGTAGGGCAGAAAGGCCGAAAGATGGGGAGATGAATATGCCGTGGTTGAAGGTGGCGGTAATTGCCGGACTCTTGCTGGGCGTCGCCTCGCCCGCCGGAGCCCAGACCCCCGGCGCCGAAGCGGTGAAGCTCGGAATCAAACCGGAGGCCTCCCCCAAGTCGTTCTTTGAGGAGACCATGACCCCCGGCGAAAGCAGATCGCTTACTGCGGAGATCACCAACTTCGGAGCGGCTGCAATCCCCGCCCGGACCTTTGCGGCCAATGCCTACACCATCATCAACGGCGGCTTCGGAGCCCGCCTCAGGGGTGAGCCCCGGACCGGAAGAAGCCTATGGCTGGACTACGGGGAGGAAGTCATCCCGCTTGCTCCCGGCCAGACGGTTAAGAGGCCTTTCACGGTCGCGGTACCGCCGGAAACCGGGCCCGGCGAATACATCGCGGCGCTGGTTATCGAAAATGATGCAGCGGTGCAGGGAGAGGGCGCGGTCGCCCTGAACCGCATTCAAAGACAGGCAATCGCGGTGGCGGTTACGGTTCCCGGACCACACAGTCCCGCACTCGAATTCACCAAAGCCGGCCACCAGTTGCTTGCCGGCCGTTCGGTGGTGGCCGTCGGCCTCAAGAACACCGGCAACGTGCACTTGAGACTTTCCGGAACCTTCGACCTGAAGGGCGAAGAGACCGATCACCGTGACGTGTCAATGGACACGTTCTACGCCGGCGATGAAACTCGCCTGGAGGTGCCCCTGGAGAGCCGCCTCCGGCCGGGGCGCTACAGCGTGACCCTCTCGTTTAAGGATCCTCACCTGAACGCTGAGTGGACCTCCGATCCCCTTCCGCTGATTCTGGAAGCCCCAAGACGGCCGGCTCAACCCGGGCGAACCGACCGGGTGGCCCCGCTGGCCCGCCTGGATCCCCGGCTGCTGATGATCGGGGGCGCCGCGCTGATCCTCGTGGTGGTGGGGCTGGTCTTTCTTCCGAAGAGACGCCGTGTTTCGAAGAGGCAGGCGAGCCCTTCTCCCGAGATCCTCGATTAACCGCTCTCCGGGGCCTCCATCAGCACCTGGGCAACGGCCAGCCCTCCGTCGTGGGCCAGCGACACCGCCGGCGAGGCTCCAGCCGCCAGCCGGGCCGCCTTCCCGCTCAGTCTAAGTGACGGGGCACCGCCCTGCGACGCAACTTCGACGTCGTGCCAGGACAGCGACGGCCATCCCGATCCCAACGCCTTAAAGACGGCCTCTTTGGCCGCAAAGCGGGCTGCCAAATGCTGCCCCGGCTTAGTCTTGCTGTAGGCATACTGCAATTCGGTCTCGGTAAAGACCCGGCCGGCCATTTTCGGCCAGCGGCTCAGAGCCTTCTCCAGGCGCGATATCTCAACGATATCGATGCCGATCCGGATCAACGGGCCCGGGCGATCACCAGGGAGGCGTTCTGCCCGCCGAATCCGAATGAGTTTGAGACGCCGATCTCGAATGTCTCGCTGCGCGCCTTGTTCGGAACCACATCCAGATCGCACCGGGGGTCCGGCGTTTCGTAGTTAATCGTCGGCGGAAGAAGCTGGTCACGAAGCGCCAGGGCGGTTGCCGCAGCTTCCGTGGACCCGGCCGCACCGATGAGATGCCCGGTCATCGACTTGGTGGACGAGGTGGGCGGGGGTGAATCGCCGAAGACGGAGCGGATCGCCTTCGTCTCTGCTATGTCCCCGAGCACGGTCGCCGTCCCATGGGCGTTGATGTAGCCGACATCCGATGATGAGATTCCGGCATCGGAAAGGGCAATTCTCATCGCCGCCGCAGCACCGGCGCCTTCGGGATGGGGCATTACCAGATGCGTCGCATCGGCAGACAGGCCGTAGCCGAGAAGCTCGGCGTAAATCCTCGCTCCCCTCGCTTCCGCCTCTTCCAGTCTTTCGAGCACGAGTATCGTCGACGCCTCTCCGAAAACGAAGCCGTCCCGATCCGCGTCAAAAGGCCTTGAAGCCCTCTGCGGGTCATCGTTGCGGGTGGAAAGTGCTTTGGCGGCGCAGAAAGACGCAACCGACAGCGGCGTAATGCACCCTTCGGATCCGCCGGCCAGAACAATATCCGCCGATCCGTTCCGGATGAAATCCATACCGCGCGCGATGGCGTTGCCGCTTGACGCGCAGGCGGTAACGGTGCACTCGTTCGGCCCGGTAAAGCCGAACTCAATGGCGAGCGATCCGGCCGCCGAGTTCGGGATCATCATTGCGATCAGCATCGGGCTCACATATCGCGGCCCGGATTCAAGCATCTTCTTGTGCTCCTGCTCGTAGAACGGAATTCCCCCAATACCCGAGCCAACCACCACTCCGACGCGGGCGGGATCGGGATCGGCCGGTTTGATCCCGGCATCCTCCAGGGCAAGTGTCCCGGCGGCAAAAGCCAGCTGCGAAAACCGCTCCATGCGCCGGGAGCGCCGAGGCTCCAGATAGTTCCCAATGTCGAAATCGGGAATCTCGGCTGCGATCTTCACCGGGAACTTGGCCGTGTCGAATTTGGTCAGGGGCCCGACTCCCGAGCGTCCGCTGGTAAGCGCGTCCCAGAAGTCGTCCACGCCGGTGCCTACCGGCGTGACCGGCCCGATCCCGGTTATGGCAATGCGGGGATTCTTCAAGCTCCCGCGGTCACCTTGGTCGCGAGCAGGTCGGATGCCTCTCCGAGGGTCGAGACCTTCTCAAGCTCCTCGTCTTCCACTTCGATGTTGAATTTCTCCTCGACGGCCATGACCGCGGTCATGAGGTCGATGGAGTCGAGCCCCAGGTCTTCAAACAGGTTCGCGTCTCTGGAGACCTTCTCGGGTTCCACCTTCAGCTTGTCTACCAGGACTTCCCGTAGCGCATCAAAAATATCCTCGGTGCTTGCCACTTGCATTCCTCCTTATTTTGCTTTTCTAAATGTCCGTGCTCACGCCGCTCAAAATGGAATTCCCCCGTTGATGCCGATCACCTGTCCGGTCAGATAGGACGACCGGGCACAAAATCTGACTGCTTCGGCGATCTCTTCGACTGTCCCGGAGCGCCGCATCGGGATCAGGCTCATCAGGGCCTGGCGGGCCGAATCTGAAAGATTCTCCGTAAGAGCGGTATCCACGAGGCCCGGCGCGACCACATTGACTGTGACTCCCTTTGCGGCTACCTCTCGAGCCAGCGACTTCGTAAAGCCGACCAGCCCGGCCTTGGCGGCGGCATAGTTGGCCTGCCCCGGATTGCCGGTTGAACCGACAACCGACCCCACGTTGATGATCCGGCCCCATCCCGACCTGAGCATTGCGGGTAGAGCCCGCTTGGTGCAGCGAAAGGTGCCGGTGAGGTTGACGTCCAGAACTTCCGCCCACTCATTTTCGCTCATCCTCATCAACAGCCGGTCCCGGATGACCCCGGCGTTGTTGACCAGGATGTCAACGGGCCCCAGAGATTTCTCCACCTCATCAAAAGCAGATGCCACTGCCTCCGCCGACGTCACATCGATGCGAACGGCGATTCCGCCGTAAGCCTGGGCGGTTTCCTCTGCCTTTTCCTTCCCGGCGACAAAACCGATCGCAAGATGGGCTCCTTCGTCGGCAAGCACCTCGGCGCTCGCGGCCCCAATGCCGGCTCCCCCACCCGTAATCAGGGCAACTTTTCCTTTGAGCATCTGACTACCTTAACTGGTGGTTGCGGTGGAAAACGCCTCCGCCACGGCCAGCCCGGCTTGCCCGGGAACAGGCATCGTCCAATTCATCACGGCGGCGCCCCATGTGTATCCTGCCCCGAAAGCGACCAGCAGAAGCCTGTCGCCCGGCTTCAGGGCGCCCTCCTCCCAGGCCTCGCAGACTGCAAGCGGCACCGAGGCAGCGGAAGTGTTTCCGTAACGATGGATGTTGACGTAGACCTTGTCCATGGAAACGCCCAGCTGGTCGGCGCATTCATTCAGGATCCTGCGGTTGGCCTGATG
>JBOGWH010000054.1:0-3395 GCA_050692975.1 Actinomycetota bacterium
TGTGCCGCCGGAAGAATCCAGGCCACCGCCGGCCGGGGAAGTCCGCCCGGAATTCACCTCAGCAAGCTAAGGCAGGCCCCAGCAGGAAAGTTCGGGCCGGAATTCGAGTCGGCAACTAAGGCCAGCCTATGAGCCGAGGAGTGTTCGCGCTGAAAGCGGGGGCTTTGATCGGGAAGTCCGCCCGGAATTCACTTCCGGACCTAAGGCCCCCATAGCTACTCCTCGTGCATGGCGGCCTCTTCGGCCGAGAAATCTCCCGAGTCGAGCCCTTCCTCCTCTGCAATCAATTCCGGAGTCTCGTCGACGTCGTCGACATCCTGAGAGCCGTCGTCCACCAGGCGCCCGATGCGCCGCCCGGGCGACAGGCCCTCGCCGGCCTCTCTTTTCAGCCGCTCGTCCAGTGATTCCCCTTCGGCAAGCTCCCGCGGTGTCGTGCGGCGTTCCAGGCCTTCGAGATGATCGGGGGGAGAACCGGTCTCGTCGAGGCCTTCGCCTCCATCGGACTGATCCCCCACCGCATCCTGGTAATCGTCCCGCCTGCTCATAGGCCGATACCCTACCCGATGCCCGGCTGCCTCAAAACGAGGGCCCCCTCGGGGCACCGCTATGATCGAGTGAAGTGCACGTCATAGCAACCGCAGGGCACGTCGACCACGGAAAGAGCACGCTCATCCGGGCCCTTACCGGCATCGATCCCGACCGCCTGGAAGAGGAAAAACGCCGGGGCCTGACCATCGACCTCGGCTTTGCATGGCTGAAGCTTCCCTCCGGGCGGGAAGTCGGCATAGTCGACGTGCCCGGCCACCAGAGGTTCATCAAAAACATGCTCGCGGGCGTGGGAGCGGTCAACGTCTGCCTGTTCGTGGTGGCCGCAAACGAGGGGCTCAAGCCACAGTCGCGCGAGCACCTCGCCATCTTGGATCTGCTCGGAGTGTCTTCAGGAATAGCAGTCATCACCAAGGCCGACCTGGTCGATGAGGAGGACCTGGAGATAGTCCAGCTGGAGCTGGAGGAGGAACTTAGCCGCACCACGCTGAAGAACATCCCGGTGATGGCAGTCTCCGGGACCACCGGGCAGGGACTGGACGAGCTCAAGCAGCAGCTTGACTCGACCCTTCAGGAAGCCCCGCCCGCCGAAGACGTCGGGCGGCCGCGCCTGTGGATCGATCGGGTCTTTACGATCAAGGGCTCCGGCACCGTAGTCACGGGAACGCTCACCGGCGGCACTCTTACCAGGGGAGATGAGGTCGAGATTCTGCCCGACCGGGAGACGGCCCGCATCAGGGCGATTCAGTCGCACAAGAAGTCTGTGGACTCCCTGGTCCCGGGCAACCGCACCGCCGTCAACCTCATCGGCCTGGAGCAGGAGGAATTGCGACGCGGTGAAGTGCTCACTAGGCCGGGGGCCTGGAAAACGAGCGACCGGATCATCGCATCGGTTCGTTTCCTGCCCGGCCTTGGCCACGAGTTGACCGAACGCGGAGCGTTCAAGCTTCATATCGGATCATTGGAGCTGGATGCCTCTATGCGATTTTTATCCGGGACTCCTCGGCCCGGCGAAGAGGCCTTTGCGGCAATCCGCCTTGACCGTCCCACCGCTTTCGACTTCAAGGACCGCTTCATCCTGCGCGATTCGGGGCGCCGTGAGACGCTCGGGGGCGGGCTCGTGCTGGAATCTCACCCCGCCTCGATGAAGGTCAACAATACTGCCGTTCTGGCGGGAGCCGAAACGAGGCTCGCGGCGAGCAGCCGGAGCGAGTACTTCGAAATCCTCTTGAATGAGAAAGGCTATCTCTCTGCCGCAGAAGTCCCACTTCTGACCGGCCTTTCTGCTCGGCAGATGCAGGACTTCGACCAAGCGGTCCGGCTTCGCAGCTTCGTCGTCTCCCCGGCCGCATTCGACGACCTCAGCAGGCGCAGCCTGGATGCGGTGGCGGCCCATCAACAAGCTCACCCCATGCAGCCCGGCATGCCGCTCGGTCTTTTGCGCTCTTTGCTCGAGGTGGATGCCGGGCTGGTCGAGGTGGATGCCGGGCTGGTCGAGGAGCTTCTGGATGAACTGAGCCGCCGCGGAGTCCTTGCATCGGACACCACGGTGGTTCGGACCCCTGATTTTGCTCCCCAAACCGAAAGCCCGGAAAAGCTGAAGCTGCTCAAGCTTCTCCAGGAAGGGGGTGCCTCGCCCCCTATGGTGGCGGAATTGCAGGCGATCTTCGGCCGGGACCTCCTGAGCGCTCTCGTAAGAAGCGGCGAACTTGTGCAGGTGAGTCCCGAGATCGTTTATCCGGCCGGATGGATTGCCGGGTTGAAGGAAAAGCTCGCCGCCTTTGTGAAGGAAAACGGTTCCTTTACGGTCGCGCAGTTCCGGGATCTGATCGGGACAACCCGCAAGTACGCGGTCCCGTTGTTGGAGTACCTCGACGGGATCGGGTTCACCCGCCGCCGCGGCGATTCCCGCGATCTTGGGGTTTCTCCTGCCGGCTTCTAGGCCCCCATGCTCTTGGGGCTCCTCCTGGGGGGCTCCTACCCCCCAGCCTCCCGGCCCGCCCGGCTGACATAAGGCCCCCCACTAGGGCTCCACGCCCCATGCTCTTGGGGCTCCACCTGCGGGCTCTTAGGCCCCGTTGCTCTTGGGGCTCCTCCTGGGGGCGCTCAGGCCCCTCTGCTCTCCTCGACAATAAGAACGCTGCCGGAGGCGCCCTTGACCACCACGGGGGCACCCTCGGGTATCGCCGCCCCGAAAGTTCGCGCGTCCCAGGTGGACCCTCCCGCGTTCACCTTGCCCATTGGAGACACGTCGGTCTCGGCGACCGCCGCCATCCCCAGCAGTGGCTTCACATCCGGCGCCGGAGTCAGCTGAGAGCGAAATGCCGCGGGCATGATGAAGAAGTAGAACAGCGCGATCATCCCCACGGCCTCGGCCACGACCCACCACTTGAGGTCGAAAACCTGGTCCGGTCCGGAGAACAGGTTGAACGTCGCGACGAAAAAGGCCGCGGTGCCGGCAAGAGAATAGCGGCCCAGTGACGAGCGGTGCAGCTCGATAAGAAACAGCCCCAAACTGGCCATGAGCAGCATCACCGCCCACCAGTTCGCCGGCATAACGGTCATCGCGTACAGGCCGAAGCCAAGCGATAGGGCCCCCGATATTGCGGCGGCCCCGATGCCCGGATGGTAGAGCTCGAAAATGAAACCGAACACTCCGATGATGATCAGAACGTAGGCAATCGACGGCCGCAGCGCCGAGTGAAGAAGGCGGGGGCCCAGAGCCATCTTGTGAAATCGCAGGGTGAACGGCTGACGCGGAAGGACGACCGGTTTGCCCTGAACGAAAACCTTTCTGCCGTCCAGCTCATTTAGCAGCGCAGGGAGGTTGCTTACGGCCGCATCCGCCA
>JBOGWH010000055.1:0-1382 GCA_050692975.1 Actinomycetota bacterium
CTTTTTCGTCGCCCGGCGGGCGGTGAAACTGATGGACAAGAGAAAGCGCAGTCAGGTCCTCGGCGTCGCCAACAAGGTTGCAAGCCCCCGGCACCGGCGGATGATCGCGGCCGAGCTGGAGCGCCTGAAGATCCCCTACTGGGCCGAGATTCCGGCCGATCCCGATCTGGCCGAAGCCGAACGGCACGGGCATTCGGCCGCGGAGGTCTCCCGGAATTCTCCTGCCCTGAAGGCCATCGAAAAAATCGCCCGGCGCCTGAAGATGATGGAGAAGCAAGAAGAGGCCGACAGAGCGCGCAAAGCACAAGAGCGCCGGGCCAAAGCAGCGGTAACCGCCGGCGGTTAGTGAAGTGGTCCCGGTGTTAATCTTGTGGGGAGTCTGGCACGGGAGGGTTTCTTGAAAATCGCAGTGATGGGCAAGGGCGGCTCCGGCAAGACCACTATTTCCGGGGTCCTGTCCCGCATCCTGGCCCAGCAGGGCAACCGCATCCTCGCCGTGGACGCCGACACCAATCCCAACATGGGAATCTCTCTGGGGCTGGGCCCCGAGAAGACGTTTGAACTGATCGCTGCCCGCCAGGCTCTGGATGACGAACCCAAGAAGGCCAAGCACGCCAAATCCATCGAGGACGTGATCGACCGATTCGGCACCGACGCCCCCGACGGCGTTCGCATAGTGCAGGTGACCAAGGTCGACAACTACGCTCCCGGCTGCCAGTGATGCGGGCTTTCGGCTGAGCAGTTGCTCAGAGAGCTGGAATTGCAGGCGGGAAGGCTCGTCGTGGCCGATTTCGAAGCCGGAGTGGGCACGATGTCCCGGACCGACGCCAAGCTGATCGACTGCGCCATCGTGGTGGTCGAGCCGTACATGAAGTCGATTGAGACCGGCCGCCGCCTGGTCGAGATGATCCGGGCAAACGAAGGCAACCGGATAGTCGTGGTCGCCAACAAGGTCAGGGACGACGACGACGTGGAATTTCTCCGGGCGAAGCTGGACGGCGTCCAGATCGACATCGCGGTACCGGAGGACCGGGAGGTGGCCGAGGCCGACCTTGCGGGCCAATCCCCGGTGGACCGCAACCCCGACTCCCCGGCCGTCCAGGCCATCAGAGAACTCGCCGCCCTCGTTTCCCCGGTCGAGGCTGCCGTCTAAGCCCCGGCAGCCGTCTCCGGCGCCGGCGTTTCAACAGCCCTAAGCAGTTACATCAAGTTGGGGGTGTGTAGCTCAGACAGGTAACCGGCCGTTTTCTCGTCAAAGCCTGCCGAACGCAGGCGCTTGATCCGGTTCTCATGCATGCGCCGCATGAGGGACTTCACGGCCAGAGCCCCCTCCCGCAGCGCCGCCGGGAGGGACTTCACGGCCAGATCCCCCTCCCGCAGCG
>JBOGWH010000056.1:0-1115 GCA_050692975.1 Actinomycetota bacterium
CGTCCTCCCAGGAAACCTGGTCCTCGTAAGTCTGCGCCCGGTCCTGACCGGAGCGCGCCTCGATCTCGGCGAGCAGTTCCTCCTGGCGCAGTGGGGTCCCTGCCGACAGGGCCCTCTCCGCCGCGCCGGCGACCAGCGAGGCCAGCGCGGCCCCGCTGCGTCCGGAGGTCCGGTGCCCCACCTCCTCCAGGTCGATGCCTTCAAAGTCCACCTGCAGGCCGCTTCTTTGGAGTTGAACCTCGATCACCTTTTTTCTTGCTTCCAGGTCGGGCAGAGGAACGGCGATCCTCACATCGAAGCGCCCTTCGCGAAGCGCCGGGTCGAGGTGGTCGAGAGTGTTGGTTGCGGCCATGATGATCAGCCCGGGAACCTTTCGGTATTCCTCCAGGCTATTGAGCAACTGGGTGACGACCTCACGCTGGTCGGCGCTCAGTCCCGAACCCTCGCGCTTGGGCGCGATCGCATCGATCTCGTCCAGAAAAAGCAGGCACGGCGTGGACTCCGCCGCCCGGGCAAAAAGCTCCCGAAGCTTCTTGGCAGGCTCGTGCAGATATGCAGACGCAATGGCGGCGGGTGAGAAACGTATGAACCTCAGGCCGTACTCGCCGGCGACGGCACGGGCGAGCAGCGTCTTTCCGGTCCCGGGAGGCCCGTAGAGCAGGACCCCGTTTATCACCAGGCCCGCCCCCGCCGCCTCGCCGGAACGCTCGAGCATGACTCCTACGGTCCTCTGCAGACGCGCCTTGGCCTCGTCGAGCCCTCCGACGTCAGAAAAGGTCTCCAGCTCGTGAGGGGGGATCAATTTGATCGCGTCGTCCCTGCCGGCGGAGGGCTTGGGGCTGCCGGCCGCGGGGGCGGCCTGCCCGGCTAGAATCTCGGCGGCAATGTTCAGCCCGTCGGCGACCAGCGGGTACACGTCGGCGGCGGCAAGAAGGCCCCGGCGGGGGGATTTGTGCACCGCCTCCTCGGCGCGGATCTGGGCCCGGCGGCGCTGTTCGACGTTTTCTTCAAGAGCCGCCTTCTTGTCCCGGGAGAAGGCGGCCTGGGAGAGTTCCTGGTTCAAAGCCACCGTCAGGGGCCCGCCCAGCCCGGCAAGTTCCCGACCGGCATCACGC
>JBOGWH010000057.1:0-1803 GCA_050692975.1 Actinomycetota bacterium
ATACTTTTAGTTCTGGCCCCCTAGTCCCGGTACCCCTTTTGGGGGTATTGCGCATCGCCTCGTTCACGGCTCCAATGGAGACAGCATGCTTATTTGGGGGAAGCCAAAGGACGAAAGATCCGTAGCCGGGCGCTCATGCGCTCTGTCCCTGATTGTCGTGTGTCTGCTGGCGGCGCCACTTACGGGATCAATCGCGCCGGCTTCGCCGGACCGAGCCGTGGTCAAAAGCGCGCCGGCGCGCGTGTTCGGGCTCACAGCTCTGGGAAATCTCCCCATTCGCTTTGAGCCAAACTACGGCCAATCAAGCCGTGACGTTCAATTCTTAACCCGGGGTCGGGCCGGGACCCTCTTCCTGGGGGCGCAGGGCTCACGGCTGGCAATTCCAGATCATGCGGGGCCTGGGCGAAAACCGAGAATCCTTAGCACCAATCTGGTCGGGAGCCGCCCGGTGCGGGGCAGGGGCTTGGGGCGCTTGCCCGGGGTCACGAATTACCTCGCCCTCCGGGGCGACAAGCCCCATGCGAATGGCCTTCCCGGGTACCGCAAAGTGGCGTACCGGAAGGTTTATCCGGGGATTGATCTCATTTATCACGGCGATCGCCGGCGGCTGGAATACGACTTTGTCGTGGCGCCCGGCGCCGATCCCGATCGCATCAAAATAGAGATGCCCGGCGCCGCATTGGCCCTGGCCGGCAACGGCGACTTGTTGATCGATATTGCCGGAGCCCCCTTGCGCCAGCCGGCGCCGCGGATCTACCAGACGGTGCACGGTCGTCAAATTGTTGTGCCCGGGAGATACGTGATTGAGGCCGGCCAAATACGTTTCCGGATCGGGCGGTATGACCGTGCGCGAGCCCTGGTCATTGACCCCGTTCTTGCTTACTCGACTTACGTCGGAGGTGCCGGCGGCGACTGGATCAGAACGATGGGGGCGGATGAAGACGGCAGCCTGTACCTGACCGGCGAGACGACATCCAGTCCCTTTCCTTCGGCTGGGTCCCGGCCGCCTGACTTCCAGACATTCGTCGCGAAACTGAACGCGGAGGGTACCTCGCTTGTATGGGCTACCTATGTGGATGCCCTGGGGACAAGCGCTATGGCTCTGGGCGGGGACCGAAATGTCTATGTCGCCGGATCATTGAAGCAGGAGGACGATCCGAGCATGCCGAACTCGGATGGCAACGACGCGTTCGTCTCCCGGCTCTCCACGGACGGGACCAGGGTGGAGTATTTCCGGCGCCTGGCAGGCCGCTTCAGCGCCGGGGCCAGCGCGGTCGCGGTTGATTCCACGTCCAACGCCTACGTCGTCGGCAACGCCGGACTGGACGACACAACCGCCGGGAACTACTTCCCCGGAACGCCGGGATCCTTTCAGCCCCAACCAACGACCACCACCGAGCCATTCTTTGCAAAGCTCGGGCCGGGTGGTGACGTCGTGTACTTCACCTATCTCAGAGGCGCCGGGTTCCCTCGCGCGATTGCTGTACGGCGCGACGGCGCCGCGGTAATCGCCGGTCAAACCGAATCTCCTGCCCTGCCGGTGAAAAACCCGTACCAAAGTCCCGCCGGTTGTACCGGATCTCGCAACTGCGGAACCGACGGCTTCATCATAATCATGAAACCGGACCCTGCCGACAACGATCCGGGATCCGATGACCCTTCGGACCTAATGTCTGCAACCTACCTTGGAGGCTCAGGTGCAGACGAGTTCTTTAGCGTGGCGGTAAACGGCTCCGACGAGATCTTCGTGACCGGTGAAACCGACTCGTCCAACTATCCGGTTTCCGTCAACGGCCTCAATAC
>JBOGWH010000058.1:0-1014 GCA_050692975.1 Actinomycetota bacterium
CGTCGGCAAGGGGCAGCGCGGCTTCGCGGGCGACGGGGGACCCGCATCACTAGCGGGGTTTCAAAATCCTCACGCACTGGCCATCGATAGGGCGGGGGCTCTGTACATCTCCGATCCCGGAGAGGACACGGTGAGGAAGGTTGAAAGCAACGGAACAATCTCAACCGTTGCCGGAACCGGAATCCTCGGGTTTAACGGCGACGCTTTACCGGGCCGGCTGACCTCTCTTAACGACCCCACCGGTTTGGCGCTTGACGGCTGCGGTGACCTATATGTCGCAGATACCGGCAATGACCGGGTGCGCAAATTGACCTCGTCCCAGGCCTGCCCATCCCCCACGGCCAGCCGGCCTCCCGGCGGCAGCGAAGGTTCGAGCCGCTTGGTTCTGCCTGTGGCCGCCGGCATTGGAGTTGCCTTCCTCGGGGGACTGGTTCTTCTGTTTAAGAAGCGCCGAATTTCCACTGGCAACTGAAGAGCCCATGGCGGGTCCAATTGCCGCCTTGAAAAGGAGCGGCGGGACCCATGCCCGCCGGGCAAGGTTTGGGAAATCGAAGGTAGGGAATCCACGAATCGCCATGGGCAGATTGAAAAGGTCGGATTGTTCCAAGCCGGGTTACCGGCGCCAGAAGCGCGGGAAAGGCTTCGTTTACCTCGATCCGGATGGGAAGCCGCTGAAGGACCCGGTGGGGCTGGACCGGATAAATGCCCTCGTGATCCCGCCAGCCTGGACGGAGGTCTGGATCTGCCCGTATGAAAACGGCCATCTGCAGGCAGTGGGGGTGGATGCGGCCGGGCGGAAGCAATATCTGTATCACCTTCGCTGGCGCGAGCGCCAGGACGCGGAGAAGTTCGACCGCATGCTCGATTTTGCCCGCGCACTGCCGCGGATTCGAATGACAACGGCCGGGCACCTGGCGCTTCCCGGGATGCCGGCGGAGCGGGCTCTCGCATGCTCGGTGAGGCTGCTGGATCGCGGGTTTTTCCGGGTCGGCGGAGAGGCCTACGCCCGCGACA